>CAMWIF010000341.1 GCA_947174225.1 uncultured Porphyromonadaceae bacterium
TATCTATATAGAGTTTATTTCATGTGATCTATACAGAATTTATTTCACAATCCTATAATAAATGATAATATGAGAAAAATTTTTTTACTTTTCCTGTTGACAGCATTCCTTGCGTTTCCGTCAATGGCCCAAGACTTCGAATACGAGTATGAGGGTCAAACCATAGTCTACACAATCTTAGATGAAAATGCTAAGACTTGTATAACCCGAGCAGGAAATCTTTCTTCTCCTGGAAATCGTATCTCAGGAAAATTGGTACTTCCTGCTCATCCAAAATTTGATGATGTATCATATACTCTTACCGAAATTGGTGTATTTTCATTCATTTATTTAAAAGATATTACCTCTATAGAGATGCCTAATACCGTCACCAAAATCGGTCGTGGGGCTTTCGACGAGTGCAGTGGACTGACAGAACTTACGATCCCTAACTCCGTCACCGAAATCGCACTATGGGCTTTCTCCGGGTGTAGCGGACTGACAGAACTCACAATCCCTAACTCTGTCACTGAAATCGGTGACGCTGCTTTCTACGAGTGCAGCGGACTAACAGAGGTTACAATCCCTAACTCCGTCACAAAAATCGGTTATAGTGCTTTCTTCAAGTGTAGTGGACTGACAAAGGTCTCCATCCCTAACTCTGTCACTGAAATCGGTAACGCTACTTTTTCCGAGTGCAGTGGACTTACAGAACTTACGATCCCTAACTCCGTCACCGAAATCGGTAATGAGGCTTTCTCCAAGTGCAGCGGACTGACCGAGATAACAATCCCTGACTCCGTTATTGAAATAGGCGAGATGGCTTTCTCCAAGTGCAGCGGACTGACAGAGGTTACAATTCCTGACTCCGTTACAAAAATTGGTAAGTTGGCTTTCTCCGAGTGCAGCGGACTGACTAAGGTAACAATTCCTAACTCGGTTACCGAAATCAGCGCTGGGGCTTTTGTGTTCACTAGTCTGACCGAGGTAACAATTCCTAACTCGGTCACCGAACTCGGTGCCGGGGCTTTTATGTGTACCTTTCTGACCGAGGTAATAATTCCTAACTCCGTTAGAATAATCGGTGAGAGTGCTTTCCAAGATTGTGGGCGTCTAACAGAAGTCACAATCCCTAATTCTGTTACAAAAATCGGTGAGATGGCGTTCTGCGGATGTAGACTGACCGAGCTAACAATTTCTGACTCCGTCACCGAACTTGGCGAAGGGGCTTTCCTTGCATGCTATGCCTTAACAGAAGTTAACTACATTACCGACCATCCTAAAAAATTTGATAACGATTGGTACTATCCGATGTTTTCGGTGGAAACTTATGATAATGCAACTTTATATGTTATGCCGGAAGGGTTAGAATTGGCAGCCGAGACAGTGCCTTGGAAATATTTTAAAAATATTCAAGCTAAGGATTTCGATGCCGGTGTCGAGGAGATTATCAGCAATACAAATAGCGACATAGACCCTAATACTCCGATGGAAATATATACCCTTGACGGCAAATCCATATCCTCATCACTTGATAATCTGTCACCCGGTGTCTACATCGTGCATCAGGGTAGCCTCACCAAGAAAATCATAGTGAAGTAATTTGCCGCCCTCAACTACCATACTCTTTGCGGTACCAACCCCGTTAATTTACCAACCCTGCCAATTTACCAAATTAACTTATCAACTCCGGGAGAATCTTCAGTTTTGAAGGTCCTCCCTTTTTCTCCTGCTTATTCTTTTAGTTTCTTCCAGTCTCAAAACATAATTCAAAATAAAACCCTTCGTATCTACTTTTCGTAGACTGATACAATTCGCTTGAAAAAGTGCGTAGGTTCCCCAGTATTCGTTTGAAAAAGTGTGTTGATGCGCTAAGATTCGTTTGAAAAAGTGTGTCGATGTGCTAAGATTCGTTTGAAAAAGTGTAAATTCGCAGAACGTAATTAAAGAGATTATGCTTAAGAGAAAGATTGAGACGTATTTATCAGAGTGGAAGCAGTCTGAAGATAGAAAACCGTTAGTGATAAAGGGTGTTCGCCAATGCGGAAAGACTTTTATTGTCAAAAAATTCGCAAAGGAGAATTACCAAAATGTGGTTTATATGAATTTTATCTTCGAACCTGATAAGAAGTCTGCATTTACAGGAAATCTTGAAGTTGATACTTCCTTCGGCTTTATTTGCTTTAATATGTACTTGCTCTGATTTCAATGATTTTCCAGTACCCGTCAATCTTTCTCCAGTCAATGTCAAGTCGGAGTGGCCATATATGACGCTCTCCACCAAAAACGGCGGCATTTACTTCACTTTTTCCTGTCATCAGGGCTGAATCACCATTTATCTTGACCTCTATTTCAGAACTCTCACATGAATAGTAATTCAGAGTGCCATTCGCTATTGCTTTCAGATATTCCCTCTTTGGCTGGCGCATTCCTGTCATGTGAATCAGGACAGAACTGTCGCTCAATAGGCTGTCCAATACCGGAATATCTTTGGCTATCATAGCCTTGTACATCACGTCATATAGCTGCCGTAACTGCGATTCTTCTGTCTGCGCCATAGCCATGAGTGGAAATATGGACAATAGTAAAAAGGATTTTCCTCACGCCATCGGGGGGAAGTAAATATAGACGAAATACTGCTCACGTTCGGCAATCCACCAACGCCCGTCAATTTTAACATACTTGTCGTAATAACGGACAGCGTGGAAAGTCATTTTGTCCTTGCCATCTTCTTCAGGATAGTTTAGTCCTGAGGAAACTTCTCTTTTTCAAGATACCTGATGACTTTGGCAGGAGAGCCAACTACAATCGCATAGTCGGGAACGTCATGGGTAACGATAGACCCTGCTCCGACAGCAGCATAACGGCCTACAGTAACACCCGGCATTATCGAAGCTCCGGCACCAATCCAAGCTCCTCTCTTGATATGAATCGGTTTGCAACGAAGTAAATTGCGCTCATACATATCGTGGTTATTGGTAATAAGCTGCACATTGGCGGCGATCATCACGTCATCATCGATAGTTATACCACCGGCAGACATCATCAGGCATCCACCCATCACAATCACGTTTCTCCCAATTTTAACCTCTTTCGAAAGCATCAGTGTCAATGGTACAAAGACCATACTTCCTTCACCGAGATTGTCCGGAAAGAGTTCATGCAACACCTTGTTATATTCCGGAGTATATGGCATTGTATGATTGAGCTTGAACGTCAACTGTGCTGTCCTCATTCCATCGGCCTGACGTTCATTATTAGGCTCACGAGGGTCTATTATCTTTTCTTCCATCATAATTTCATTTATTGTTGGTTATATCATATCTTGCCCATATCACTCCGTTAGGCAGAGCTTTCACATCTTTGAATGTGAGGGAGAGCGGCACGAAGTTTTCACTGTCACTGATACCGTCGAAAAGAGTGGGCTGTCCGATGCGTCCGTCAATTCCGGGTG
>CAMWIF010000342.1 GCA_947174225.1 uncultured Porphyromonadaceae bacterium
TTCTGTTTCGTCTCCTAGGCACGTTTGTCAAGCACATCATCGAAAATAGCGTCTGCCTCCTCAACCGTATCACCTCCGTAAAGATCTTCCTGCCGACCACCGACAAGGCCAAGATCGGATGCTACCAACACCTGTTCTGACTGAGTGTTGACCACCTTAAACGGAGATGTGAGCGAAATCTCGTCATAGCCGTCAAGAGAATGTACTATCGTGCAATTGATACCCTCATTCTGGGCAATATAGCGGTAAAGACGCATTAGTTTCAGGTTATACACACCCAAAAGCTGGTTTTTCGGGAGCGTGGGGTTGACAAGCGGACCAAGCATATTGAAAAAAGTGCGCATCTTCAGCGACCGACGCACCGGTCCGACACTCTTCAACGCAGGGCTGAAGAAGGGAGCGTGCAAGAAGCTAACACCGCTCTCCTCAAGTGAGCGGTGCAGACGGTCGTTGTCGGCAGTAAACTTCACGCCGTGCTGTTCAAGCACATTGGAAGCACCGGATATTGAACTGGCTCCATAGTTACCGTGCTTCACAACCTTACGTCCACTACCTGCCACCACAAAGCAAGAGGCAGTAGAGATATTAAACGTATTCTTTCCGTCGCCACCGGTGCCAACTATATCAATAGCCTTGACGTCGCCGAAGTCAACAGGCACACGACGCAGAAGTATCGCGTCACGGAAGCCTGTCAGCTCGTTGGGGGTTATGCTTCGCATCAGAAACACGGTCATAAACGCTGAAAGCTGGTTGTCGTTATACTTGCCGTCCGCTATATTGAGCATTATGTCACGTGCCTCCTCGCGGGTCAGACTCTTATGCTCGAAAAGGTTGGATAATATCTTATTCATTATGATTCAAAAGTTAATGGTTGAGAAAATTGGAGATTATACGTATGCCATTGGGGGTAAGGAGTGATTCCGGATGAAACTGCACTCCGTGGATGTCATACTCCTTATGGCGAAGCGACATTATACGTCCGTCGGCATCACGCGAAGTGATTTCCAGACACTCCGGGAAATCCTCCTCGCTCACTATCCAGGAATGGTAACGCCCGATCGGGAAACGCTCACCCATACCGTCAAGGATATAATCCGGAGCCGTCACTGTGGCTTCCGTCTGCACACCGTGGTAGACATCCTCCAAGTTCTCAAGAGATGCCCCAAAGCACTCACCAATAGCCTGATGACCGAGGCAGACTCCGAATATCGGCTTCTTACCGGCATATTCCTTAAGCATCGCGGGCAGCACACCTGCCTCCGAGGGGATACCGGGTCCAGGCGATATTATTATCTTGTCATACTCACCTATCTCAGGGAGAGTTATCTTATCGTTACGCACCACTGTAGGTTCCACACCGAGTTCACGCACAGCGTGGACGATATTATATGTGAATGAATCGTAATTGTCAAGAATAAGAAGTTTCATAAGCTATAAGATTAAGGTAATGATCATCTGGTTAATAACTCTGCTCTGCTCACGGCTTTCACGAGGGCACCGAGCTTGTTGTTGGTTTCAAGAAGTTCGCTGTGAGGATTCGAGCGTGCCACAATTCCCGCACCCGCCTGTGAGTAGAGACGATTATCCTTACTTAGGAAACTGCGGATAGTTATGGCTTGGTTGAGCGACCCGTCAAAGCCGAATGTGCCGATACATCCACCGTAGGTCATACGGCTCACTGGCTCTATCGCATCTATGAGCTGCATCGCCCTTACTTTGGGCGCACCACTCAAAGTTCCGGCAGGGAAAGTGGCAGCAAACAGTTTATAGACATCCGCATCTTTGGGAAGGAGCGCCTTAACACGGCTCACCATATGAATCACGTGGGAATAGAACTGTATCTGTTTCAGATATTCCACCTCTACCCTTCCACCGCTGCGGCTCAGGTCGTTGCGGGCAAGGTCAACAAGCATAATATGCTCCGCATTCTCTTTCGGGTCTGCCAAAAGCTGCTCGGCAAGCTCGTGGTCCTTACGGTCGTCGCCTGTGCGTCGGAAAGTGCCGGCAATGGGGTCAATATATGCCACGTGATCTCCCGTGACGCGAAGGTGAGTCTCCGGAGAGGATCCGAACACCTTGAAACTTCCGAAATCGAAGAAGAAGAGATACGGTGAGGGATTCACGGAACGCAATGCACGGTAGACGTTAAATTCATCACCCGTGAAGCCCTGCGAGAAACGTCGGGCAAGCACAATCTGGAACACGTCACCACGTCGTGCGTGGGCTATCCCCTTCTCCACCATCGCTTCATATTCACTGTCAGTGACAGGCGACTCAATATCATCCGCAGCCTTAAAGGGATAGATAGCAATGTTATTATTGCGTATTATCGAAATAAGCTGGTCGGTATGGCTCTCTTCACCCTGAGGTATGTTCTCGATAATGGTCATTTCATTACGGAAATGATTCACCTGAATTATAAATCGGTATAACAGATAGCGCATATCGGGAATGTCAGCAAAGGCAGCGTCTTTCGGCTGGATGGGCACGGAAGGCTCGAAGTATCTCACCGCGTCATAGGCAGTAAAACCTAAGAGACCGTTGAAGAGCTTGGGATCTTCGAGATCGGTTGAGAAAGAGCGAATATAATCGCGAAAGGCATCAGTTACATTCTCTGCCGGTTTGCTGGTCTCCGACCCGTCGGGAAAACGGCAGATTATCTCCTCGTTGAGCACTGTGAACGACCCTATAGGGTCAACTCCAATAAGCGACACAGAGTTCTGTGTGGTGTGATAGTCGGAACTTTCGAGCAACGCCGAACTGGGATACAAGTCCCGTATCTTTAGATAAAGACCGACGGGTGTCTCAAGGTCGGCTGATATAGTGGTTATCTTCTGGTTCAGTTTCATATTTTTATGGCTTAGGGTTGAGGGGTTATAGTTTAAGGTTGATGGTTTAGGGTTTAAGGTTTCAACCTCGATAAGTAGGTGTGCATATCTTTATCGCCTCTGCCGGAGACGTTTATTACCACAATGTCATCCTTGGCGAATTTCTTCTGACCGAGCACTGCCAAGGCGTGGGCAGATTCGAGTGCCGGGATTATACCTTCTGTGCGTGTCAGGAGATAAGCGGCTTCAAGAGCTTCATTATCGGTGACAGAGAGCACTTCCGAACGTCCCGACTCAGCTAAGTAAGCGTGAAGTGGACCTACTCCCGGATAGTCGAGACCCGCAGAGATGGAATACGGCTCTACTATCTGCCCATCCTCCGTCTGCATCACGAGTGTGCGCGAACCGTGGATGATACCCTCTCGACCAAGTTTCATAGTAGCAGCCGACTCACCCGTATCTACACCCAGTCCGGCAGCTTCAGCAGCCACCAACTTCTCATCCGGCTCATAAATGAAATGGTAGAAAACTCCCGCGGCATTACTACCCCCTCCGAAACACGCCACAACCTAAACGTCAAACTCGCGT
>CAMWIF010000343.1 GCA_947174225.1 uncultured Porphyromonadaceae bacterium
TGATTGACAGCGCATAATAATAAGATTCAAAGCCGTCTTGATGGCGCAATAGGGTGCTATGGTAACTGAAAGACGGTTTGGGAGATCGTATTATAAGACGATAAGAAATATATTAATTAATTTGTGATACATACTTAATGTAGCAAAAAGTAAGTAATATGTCAATGTACCTTCATAAGAATGTATATTAAAATGACTATACTTCTTACGATATGTAGCCTATGAAGATACATTAACATAATACCCCCTATAAGCAGAGAATACCTGATCGTATAATCAATCTATTTTTATAGTCCAATCATTATCATATCTCGATTCTTATATGTTTACATTTATGATAACCAGTAAGAGCACCATATCCTGTTACTGTTGTACCACAACCACATCCGGCACCACAACGGAGTGTATCTCTATGATCACATACCCAAGTTGTCTCTGTTTCATAATCAAAGTCAATCTTTGTCAGAGCTTCAACATTGTCAGCGAAGAGATCATTCTCTCCAATACTGCTCTTGTGACCATATGCAGTCACCGCAGCACAGATGCTTAAAGCAACTGCTCCCACAATAAATGGAGGTCTAAAAAATTTTTTGTTCATAATGTTAATTATTTGACGAAGGCAACATTACCTTCATTGTTTACCACCATATTTGTTGGCCATCTTCGTAGGTGAATATCCTCTCTTCTTGGCCTTTTGTTAAATTTCTCACAACATATAATCCACCCGACGGTACATCCGAGTAATTTAGGTAATTAGATGTTGCAGTCTGGTCACCCATTGATTGCCAATCATTATCATGCCAATAAAATAACTCGTAACAATCACCAACCTCTATACAATTACCGTCGTTACGCGGAATATAACGTATTCTGCTTATCCTTTCAGGCTTTTGGAATTTTAATCCTATCCAATGACCGTCAGGACTTACTCCCTCAAATCCGGTAAGTATGTCGCCATCGAAAACTTTCTCTCTCGTCTTGCCAGCTATGCCCTCCGTACCGATAACTTCACCGGTTAGTTTTCGTCCGTCAGGAGCAAAAAATTCCACCTCATTGACATTGCAATGAGATCCGTATGGCCCGATATAGCGTGCATATCTCCAACTGCCATCTTCATCAACTTCAACATCATACCAGTTGCCATTTGTCAGTCCTTCATGACGATATATGTCCTTGGCTATGGAAAAGTCCGGTTTGTTTGAGACCTGAAACCGTCCACCAGCCATTCTTATGTTGAAGTAATCCTGACTGCCCATGAACGGATATTTACGTGACAGTGTCATATCTTGTTTGGAAGACACATCAACTTTTATATCTCTCACCTCACCGTCAGGCTTGATAAGAAAAGGATTTCCGAAAGGCATAATCTTCCCATTCTCGAATGTGGCTACCATATACATGATGTTCCTTCCCATCGACTTGAATGTGACCTTACCATTCTTTATCTTTCCATAATAAACCGGCACCCAATTACGGTTATCGAACACACATATGTATGCCACATCATGCCCCTTTACTGCTTTCGGAACGTCCCTTTCCACATCCGTTGTTACATAGTATTCATCAGTAACGTCTGTAAAGTCGGCATTTCTGAACAGTTTTGGCACAGAGACTTCATTTCTCATTTCCTCTGCGATAGTACGATTCAACTGATAGCTATGCCGGAATACCTTAGGTTTCAAATAGCTGTGATAGTAATGAACGGTGTCTCCGGGAGCACAACCCATATAGAAGGGGGTGGCTTTCCCATCCGGCTTTATCAATACACTCCACGAATGACCCTGGCTGCGATTACCCCAATGAGGCGCAAAGTCAATAGCAGCCGGTATACCGAGACTACGGCACAGATAAACGGTATAGCTTGCCTCGTCACGACAATTGCCTGTGCGTCCTGTGAGGAGTGCCGAGCCTTTAGGCGGCATATTACCTTGAAAACCAAACCATTCAAATTGATTTGTGACATCATACACTTTCAGTGCCTCAGCTATGGCACTGCCAAATGTAAAAAGTGCGTTTGACGCAATATTCTCACCACAAGGCTCCAACTGCCATTTTTGACTTTCTTTATCGGCATAAGCTGTTTGGATAATCCGTTCTTTATCCTCATCATCTTTCCGGGATTCAAGGAAGAGACCGCTATCTTTACTCATTATCTTATATGTGTTCTTACCCACAGGCAAGAATATCCATTTTTGATGGTTGCCGTTCTGATAGTGATACTGGCTCATAGGAGCACCTTCATCCGTGCGACAATACTGCGCTTCCAAGCAAAGATCCAAAGTGTCTTTTTTGAATGATGATATGCTCCAAGCACCTAAACCTCTAAAGTCTAACCTCACCATTCCACAACTGTCATCAGGCAAGACAGGCTTCAGTTCTATTAAATTCAACAATGACTGTCGCAGGGTATCGAATACGATTGAATTGCCGCTGCGAACATTTCTTATTCTGTAATATGTGCCGGAAAAATTATCGGTAACGCCGGAATCCAGCGATTCTATATTCGCAACGCGAATATAATCAAGTCCTATGGTATCGTTGTCAAACTGAATCGTTATGTCATTCTCGCCTTTCGACAACTCCACTGTGAATGCTAACCGAGAATCACGAAATACCTTCATCGTGTTTGTTGGGTCGAGCTTCACAGATTCTATGAGCTTATTATTTACCAAGACCTTAGCCTTTCCGTGATTAGAAGTGGAAGTGTAACGTAGATAAAGATTCTTGCGTGAGGGTAATGGTGAATTTATCTTGTAAGTGACCCCTGCGTCCGGCTTGTCAAGTAAAACCATCCTACCTTGGGACGCACTCTCCGTAGTGACAACCTTGGCATTTTCCACTCCGGCATCTTCTGCCTCAAGATATACCCCTCTCTTGCTCCAAACATCCTTGGATTTCAGATAAGGATATTCCTCATCTACAGTGATATGCCAGTCACTTACCGGCTCGTTGAGCATACGGTATGGCAGTACATAGTTGAAAAATAGTAATTTATCATATTCCCTGTGCCATTTACTGTTTCGCCACACGTCGCAGGCATTATCTATCATCTTAATCAAGTAATCGGCTTTCAGTTCACGGATGTCATGGGCAGGCGTCACATTAGTAAAGTCAATACTGTCTACCAATACAGTGAACACACTGTCTCTGAACTGTATGGGTTTGGAGGCAATTTCAAGGTAAGCATTCTCATATCTCTCCATCTCCTCCCCCTTGTAAGTATAGTGGTAAGGCATATTGCTTATGAGGAACTTTGCCGCCTCATATTTAAGCGGATCAGGATCGTCCTTGAAATGATCAAGCACCCTCTCCATCTCCTGTCGATTATCACCTGCCAAATCAAGGGCACGGTTTACATCACGGTCGCAAGACACAGCCGTAATAAGCATCGCAATAGCAAGAGCCAATATGTGTAA
>CAMWIF010000344.1 GCA_947174225.1 uncultured Porphyromonadaceae bacterium
TTGCTACGCGCTCCATCTGTATAACTTTCTTTCTCAGATTCGTAATAATTGTGATATAAATTGTCAAATTTTATCCTCAAATAAAACTATCAACTAGAGAGAAATTGTATTTACAGGCCTTGGTTCGGAGGAGGTTTTAAATTCTTGGTGAACTGCCGGATTTATATTGGCAAACATAATGCTAATCGGAGTTAATGCGGTTACGCCTTCTGAATTGGGTTGGTGTCTCCCCAGCAAACTGTCGATACCAACGGGAAAAGAAAGTCTGGCTACTGAAGTTTAAGCGAAAAGTAATCTCTTTAAGGCTCAAAGTTGAATCCGACATCAGGGTTTGTGCCTCGGCTATCACTGCACGTGTTATCCAGTAGAGAGGAGTATGCCCGGTCAACTCTCTTATTGCCGTTGAGAAATAACGTGGTGTGAGACCTTGTAGACAAGCGTAATGACTCACATCCCGATGATAGACGGCATCAGTTTTCAGATCAGATTGAAAAGCCACCACGATAGAATCTCTGCTCGACTGCTCACCTGCCGGCGGCGCAACCTTATCTATATAAGCTTGTAGAACCTCATATGTAAGTGCCTTCCACAAACAATCAAGCAATAATCCTCTCAGTTGTTTCCCATTCTCCTCATCACATTGCACAATTAATTCGATCAGTTGCGTTATTCTTTCCTCGTCTTTCCTTGATAGCGCAATTGTAGGATACTTCGATATAAACTGTAACTTCGGACTCCACGCTATTGATTTCATAGCCGAAAGTACAAAGGTATGGTCAACTTCACAAATTATTCCCGAAAAATCCACGACCTCACTGATTATCACTTTGGCATATGGAGGATAAATAAACAGTTGTCCGCTCTTCACCCTCCTCTCGATGCCATCCACATTTAGAATAAGCTCTCCCCTCTTACACAATATGCATCCGGCTTCAATCTTAGATAAAGCTGAAGTATCCGGATAAAACTCGTTATTAACGCGAGTTCGGGATAAGAATTAGCGTTATCATAAAAATCCTACATATCATACATCCAATCCAACATATCGGACAATTTATTATCATTCCTTTGATTAACTATTTTGCAGTGCCATCTTACAACACGAACATTTCATAAGCTAACTAAGTTAAGTAGATATGCGAAACTTTATACATATACGCATTAGTTTAAAATCCATAAAATATGAATATAATTGAAGCAATGAAGGAACGACGCTCCGTGAGAAGTTTTGGCGGAGAGGGTCTCACAGATGAACAGAAGGCAAAATTGAATAAAGCCATTGAAGAATCCTATAGCCCGTTCGGCGGCAAACTGACAATTCGCCTTAAAGAGTTTGATCTGAAAGAGGGATACAAACCCAGCACCTATGGTATGATCAGCGGTGCTGAGGACTTCTTTCTTTTAGGAATCGGTTCAGATGAAGCCTCTGCTCTTACAGCCGGTTTTCAATTTGAACAGGTAGTGCTGAAAGCATGGCAACTTGATCTCGGCACTTGTTGGATTGCCGCCACATTCAAAGGCTCTGACTTTGAGAAGGGTGAACAATGGCTCGAAGGAGAGGAACTGAAAGTAATCTGCCCTGTGGGTAAGGCTGTGAAGCCCTCAATGAAAGAGAAGCTTACCCGTCTCACACTCGGAAGTAAGAATCGCAAACCTTTCGACGACCTGTTCTTTTACAATAACTTCAAGACACCTGTGCCTACCGACAACCGTTTCCGTGAGGCTTTGGAAATGCTACGTATAGCACCCTCCTCCACCAACTCCCAGCCTTGGCGTGTACTCGTGATAGATAACTCCGTTCACTTCTATTACAAACCTAAAAGCCCGGCATCCGTTCTCGATACCGGAATAGGCATCTATCAGTTCTATGAGACAGAAAAGTTTTATGGACATAGCGGTAACTTCTCAAAACTTACTTCTATCCCAACACCACCTGAGGATTGGAAATATATTGTGACCTACACAGCAGAATAATATTGAAATGAGAAAACTTAATGCATTATATTTCAGTGCCACCTCTACCACTCGCAAATGTGTGACGACAGTGGCATCTGCCATAAATCTCCCTTTGGCAAGCTCCATCAACATTGCCGACCGCAATCATATCCCGCTTCCGGATTATTCAAAGGATGAGGCAGTGATAGTGGCAGTGCCGGTATATGGCGGACGTATACCCTCTTTAGCCGTCGACAAGCTAACGCAAGTCAAGGGCAACGGAGCCAAAGCCATAGCAATGGTTGTCTATGGCAACAGAGACTATGACGATGCACTCCTTGAATTGACAGACATACTCAAAGCACAGGATTTTCATATTATTGCCGCAGCTGCTTTTATCGGTCAACACTCTATCTTCCCGAAAGTTGGCACATCAAGACCCGACAATTCAGATATGAAGAAATTATCGTATTTCGGTAAGATATGTAGTCAATTGCTTGATATGGAAATACCGGGAAGCCTTAAGATAAAAGGCAATCGTCCTTACAAGAAATACGGAGGTGTGCCCGTACATCCGGAAGGCAGCCGAGAGAAATGCATCACTTGTGGAACTTGTGTGGAACTGTGCCCTGTAGCTGCAATCAACTCCGAAGAACCTTGGAAAACCAACGCCGACACCTGCATATCCTGCGGTCGGTGCATATCGGTATGCCGACAAGGAGCCAGAAACTACAAGGGAATAAAGTATAACCTTATCGGCACTGTATTCACCGCCGCATTCACAAAGCGCAAGGAGCCGGATATAATCTATCCCTCAAAAATATGAATTATTAGTGGAGACACTAAGGTTTATAAAGATCGGATGTAGTCCTGAGTGAGACCGGTAGCTTTGGCAACGCTGTCAATATCCATTCCCATACGCAGGAGATTACGAGCAATCTCTATTGATTTTTCTTCGCGACCTTCTTCACGACTCTGCACAAGTCCTTCCTCACGACCCTCTTCTTTGGCATTGTCGAGCACATCGTTTTGCACCATAATATTGTCGATATGGCGGTCATAGGCATCGCGCTCCTCCTTCGACATCTTGAGATACTGAAGCTTCTTCCGGGCTGCCTGTAGCCCGGGAGCGGTGGTGTCGTCCTTTATGCGCCCTGTCTTCAGGTATTCCATCCACTCGTCGAGGGCGTTCATAGGTATCTTGTCAAACTTGTTGACCTTCACCAGAAAGTACTCCGGGAATACCTTCTGGGGCAATACCGGGATTATCTCATTGCGTACCTTCTGCTTCACTACCAATTCCGTTCCGGTGTTCATGCCAGTGAACTTCGTCTGCCCCACATACACATAGTCGTCACCGGTTCCAAAATCACAATAGAAGAGGCTTATGGAATATACTTTCTTTACCTTGTCATACTTGTCTCCCGAAAATATACGTTTGGATATACTTTGAGGAATGCCGAAAAG
>CAMWIF010000345.1 GCA_947174225.1 uncultured Porphyromonadaceae bacterium
ATCGGGTGATGACGTATAAATAAAGTGTGATTAAATATTTTTCCACTTTCAGACGTTTGTATTAAGTAGGCAGACATTGATAATGACAAACTGTAAGATTGTCTGGCATTACTATGACTACCTGATTAATGTAGATGTTCCAAAATTAAACCTATGGCAACAGTTTTAATCATATTAGCGTGTATTCTCTTCATAATTGCGTTGGTGCTTTTATGGAGAAGCATAGTCCTCTCCCCTGCCTGTGCCTATCTTGGTCTGCTTGCCCTCAACTTCGCAACTTCCAAAGAGGGTTACCCGGTGTTGCCAATCAACTCTACCATCCTCTTCGCATGGCTTTATATCACCATAGTGGTTATGGTGGCTACAGTGATGCAGGCTACTCCCCTGCGTCACACCAATAAGGGAGTCGGCTATATGCTTATGGGAGCAATCGCCGGTATGGCTGTAGGGTTGTTAGGTTTTACATTTGCATCGTCGTTAAGCCTTGTCTACGGCACTATGATTGTAGCTACGGCTGCCGGCTGCTTCTTCGGTTATCTTCTTTACACCAACACACCTGACGGCAGACCAATAGCAAGCGTACC
Source organism: uncultured Porphyromonadaceae bacterium (assembly GCA_947174225.1). Lineage (GTDB taxonomy): Bacteria > Bacteroidota > Bacteroidia > Bacteroidales > Muribaculaceae > Lepagella. The sequence goes on from CAMWIF010000345.1 coordinate 585, forward strand.
GGGACATTTGCTAAAGTATTTTCTCGCCAAGGCGTTTCCGATAGCAATCACGGTAATGCAGATCGGAGTGGTGGCTGTGTTGACCCTCGCTATCTACCAACATGGTTAGCCTTAACAATATGGCGTATATTATTAACTGAATTTCAAGATGCTTAAGATATCATCCTTAATCAAACGCACTGTGCCCCTCGTCGTGGCGGCTATTATGGCAGTCCCGATGATGGTATCAAATGCCCAGTCAGCAATTCCCACCGCAGAAGCGGCAAGCAAGAGAAAGATTGTAGTGGAAAAGCCCGATCTTGAGAAGATAAAGAAAGAAACCTTGGATCCGGCAAGTCCTTTCTACTTTCCCAAGCTTATGGCAAAATATACCCGCAACGACACTACGATGACCAATGAAGAGTATCGTAACTTCTATCTCGGCTATATGTTTCAGGAGGATTATGACCCTTATCGCACCTCACCTTATTCCGGTGTCACCGACGATATGCGTCTGAAAGCCACGCATACAAAGGAGGAGATTGACACTATCCGCAAATATGCGGAGCTGAGTCTGCGCGACAATCCTTTCGACCTTCGCCAGATGTCGTTTCTCGTACACGTGCTCAAAGAGAAGCGTAAGGATATGAGCGCCAAGATATGGGAATATCGTCTTGAGCATCTATTAGGTGCAATCAAGAGCACCGGCACAGGTGAAGACATTGAGAATGCGTGGTATGTCATATATCCTATGCACGAATATGATATGGTGCAGCTTATGGGATATGAAGCGGTCGATGCCCAGTTTATCGATCCCGGCTATGACCATTTGATTGTCACTCCGGATGAAGAAACCCGTAAGCGATTGCGTGACAAGGTTGTCTCCGGTTTCTACTTCAATGTGGAGGTGCCACAGGCTCAATATGAGCTTAAGCATCCGGAAGATCCCAACGACGTTCCTGCTGAAGATGAGGCTGCCGAAGATGTTTCCGACGAAGATATGTCTGAAGAATAAGCTTCTTTTCGTTTTGGCACGATATTTGAAATTATAAAAATTAACATTCAACATTTAAAATACTGTAAAGTTATGTCAGAAGAAACTCGTGAAGTAGTAGGGCCCGGTAAGTTTGTGGCCTTCTCATATAAACTCTATGATGATGCTGATGGTAAGCTTCTTTTTGAAGCCTCACCGGAGCAGCCCGATGTTATGGTCTATGGTGTGAGCCACGAGATTGTACCCGGTCTTATTGAGGTAATCAAAGGCCTTGGCAAAGGTGATAAATTTGAGATTACTCTTCCCCCGGTTGCAGCCTTTGGTGAGCGCAGTGCTGATTATGAACTTGTGCTCGACAAGGAAATTTTTATGCGCGACGGCAAATTAGCCGAGGAGGTTAACGTAGGAGCAGTGCTTCCTATGATGACCGCCGAGGGCTACAGAGTTCAGGGTGTCGTTACAGAGGTTGGCGACAAGATTAAGATGGACTTCAATCATCCCTATGCCGGCAAGACGGTGCGCTATGAGGGTGAGATTGTGGAAGTACGTGATGCTACTCCCGAAGAGTTGAAGCCTCAGAATGGCGGATGCTGCGGTGGATGCGGAGGCGGAAGCTGCGGAGGCGACTGTGGCGACGGCTGCAGTGACGGTTGCGGTTGCCACTAAATACAAGATAGACATGAGCAATGGGATTTACCGCAGTCGGTAAATCCCATTGCTCATTTTACAGCTATCCAATCTGGACTCTATACTTATCAAATCCGAGCTCTCATTTAAGATTTTCCTTAGCCTTATACCTCGGAAGGGGAGAATTATTTAAAATGTTATGGTCTATTCCTTTTTCATATGGCAGTGCATCAGCTTACCCTCTGAATCGCGAAGGTGCATACCATTGCCTTCACAGTACCTCCAGAAAGAGCAATCAGCACATTGCCCGGTTTTCATCCATTCCCGGTTACGGTAAACTTCGTATCTGTTTTGCCATACATCCCAAAAATCATCCTTATAGATATTTCCCTGACGATAGTCGGCACGTATGCTTGGACAAGCCCCTATACCACCGTCAAGCAATACGGAAGCAACCGATACTCCTGCCTGACAATCGAAGAAATAATCTCTCACTTTCCCCTCATAGCTTCCCATAAATCCCTCACAACAGAATGAGGGATGAATTCTACCCTCCTTTCTGGTGTCAACAATAAAACGCATCAACTGTTCCGTCTCCGCCTTAGTCATTTCAAACTCCGGATATTGCGCAGCACGCCCGGAGGGAAATATTGTGAAGAGTCGCCATCTCTTTACTCCTGCCTCAATCAGTTTCTCTTTTATCTTATCAAGCTCCGGAAGTGAACGGCGGTTAACACAAGTGACCACATCGAAGTTAATATCATCTACTTTTGCTACCATCTTTATTGCCTCATAAGCCCGTTGAAATGACCTTGGGTTGCCACGCATCCAATTGTGGTTGTCTTCAAGTCCGTCAAGACTTATGGTTAGGTTATGCAATCCGGCACGGCGAAGACTCTCAAATCGTTCTTCAGTAAGCAGCAAGCCATTGGTGACACATCCCCACGGGAATTCTCGTTTATACAATTCCAACCCGACATACTCCAGGTCAGAGCGCACCAACGGTTCACCACCGGTTATCACGATATTCAATACGTGTGAATCCACGTGTGGCTTGATTGAATCCACAACTTTCAAAAAATCCTCAGCCGGCATATCAGGAAGCATCGACGAGTTTTTACAGTCGCTACCGCAATGGCGGCAAGAGAGGTTGCAACGCCAAGTACATTCCCAAAAGAGCTGTCGGAGGGGATGAGTCCTCCGACGCTCGTTTTTGA
>CAMWIF010000346.1 GCA_947174225.1 uncultured Porphyromonadaceae bacterium
TCGATTGCAAGATCTATGGCTGAACCGAGGGCTGACCACCTTGCTGCTCACCAAGAACTCACAGCGAGTCCGGCGATGAATAATACGCCTGTGACCCAAGATTTGATAAGGAATACCTGTGAGATGCCGCGGAGCCAATAGACCACGAGGTCGCCGAAACCAACGTCTATATGCCCTACATGACCGTGAGCAAATTCAGGAGTACCCATATACTCAGCGGGGAAACCGGCGAAAAGTCGTGCGGAAAGGAGGAAAATCCATGTGCAGAACACGAAGGGGAAAGTGAATGAGGAGAGTTTCCAGCGACCAAGTACATTATCCATACCTGACTGAGCCACGGTGGTAAGAGCAGAGCAAAGAATCAGGGCTATCCACATCCAAACTGTATTAGCAAGGAAAGTCGGGAATGCGCATCCGACAAGGACACCGTTGAAGCCCCAGAGACCGTTGGCTCCATGTTTATCGGGTAAGCGTAGGATATAACCTGCAAGTGTAGACACCAATACGCCTACAAGTGCTCCCCAGGCTACAAGAGGGAAGCCCTCTTCATATGCGCCCCAGAATATGCCGGCAAGGAACAGAATGCCGGTCCACATGTTGTCTTGGAACATAACTTGTCCAACACCACGAGCAACGGTACGTGGAAACTCTTTCACCGATGCCTGAATAAAAACTTTGTCGAATGCCATATGGGTTTATAGTTTATAGTTTATAGTTTATTTAGGAGGGGGAGGAGACTGACTGAGTGGGGGCAGGGGCAGCTGCTTGGTTTGATGTCTGAGGTTGGGGAGTGGATTCGGAATCCTTCTGTGGGTCATTGCTTAGAATGGGATTCTTACCTTCTTGATTGTGCTTGGTAAGTATGTTGGTGACGTAGACCGTGAAAATAGGAAACATCATCATACCCACCGCTGCGAGAAGAACCGAAAGCACTTTTCCTACGGTCGTGACCGCTACGATGTTCGACCCAACGGTTGTGGCATCCATAAATGCCCACCATACAGCGTCGCCATAGGTTTTCACTCCAGGATTCACACCCTTTTCAAAGAGAAAGAAAGCGAGTGAGGAGAAATAGATTGTGAAGAGGAGAGTCATAAGGTAGGATATAAATAGCCCGGTAGCTCTATTGTAGGCAAACCAGCTTACTACTATTGACATAGCATAGCCTCCACGGATAAGGGGTATGTAGCGTATGCAATAGGTAAGCATCGGTGAAAATTCCCAACCGTAATGGGATATTATCGCGTTGTAAGGAATAGAAACGAAAAAGAAAATGAAGCGGGTTGCCAAGTAATTCTTCTTATCGGGAGAGAGGAAAAACTCAATGAAGAAGTCAGCCAAGAAGATGACGCATATCCAAAGCTGCACGTGCATGAACTGAGGTACCTTATAAAAGGCTTCGTTGTGGTAACTATCTATAGAGATGCAGATTACAAGAAAAATAGAGAGACCGAGAATCAGCAGATGAAGACAATCGTAAATGCCCCTCTTTTGGAATATATGATTCAGACGCTCGGTCTGGGTTGGTGTAGATGCGTTACTCATAATATTGGATTGATTACTGTTTTGTGGAAACACTGCTGCGTATATCGCAAGCATGGTCGGTTGGAAATATGGATTTCGCTTTTATAACAACTTAACATATATTAAGGTTTGGATAAACAATGCCCCTGAATTTGTATATGTTAAAATTTTTTTGTTAATTCGCTGAAGAAAACATCAAATTCATGAAAATACTGCATACCTCCGACTGGCATCTTGGCCAGATGTTATATAGCTATGACCGCACCGAAGAATATCGGCATTTTTTCACCCGTCTTAAGGAGATCCTAAGATGGGAAATGCCGGACGCGATGCTGGTGAGCGGCGATATTTTTGACGTCTCAAACCCCTCGGCAGCCACAGCCCGAATGTTTAAGGATACAATTCTTGAGCTTCACTCGCTCGTGCCCGATATGAAGATAATCGTAACCGCCGGAAACCATGACAGTGCATCGCGCATTGACATCGACAGGAATCTATGGCGGTCAGGTGGAATTCATGTGATAGGTGGGCTTGACCGTAAGGACGGGATATATGATTTCAGCGATATTATTATTAAGGTGGCTGACAAGGGTTACGTAGTGGCACTTCCTTTTGTGAACAAAGCCTTTTTGCCAAAGATAAAAAACGGAAAAGGTAGGGAAGAATCGCTCTTCAAAGCTTTGGAAGAGGAGGTAAACAAAGTCAATACGGAGGGTTTACCTATAGTTCTTATGGCACATCTTACTGTAGCGGATTGTGATATGCAAGGTCATAGAGAGAGACCTATCGGTGGATTTGATGCGGTAGATGTTGAGGCGTTCGGCTCAGGATTTGATTATGTAGCTTTGGGGCATATACATAAACCGCAATGTTTCAGCAATGGTAGGATTGCTTATAGCGGCTCACCCTTGGCAGTGAGCTTTGACGAGGATTTTCCGCATACCGTTTCAATTGTGAATGTGGAAAGAGGACAGATTCCGGAGATTGAGAATTTGGAAATAAAACCTTTACGAGCATTGAAGACAATTCCGGAGGAAGGGGTACCATTTAAGAAAGCTCTGAAAACAATCGACAAGCTATCAGATAAAGATCTGTCATATATACGGCTTAACGTATGTCAGGAGGAGGATTTACCCGTTGACTGTATGGAGCAGGCGGTGGCAAGGTCAAAGGATAAGAACTGCCGTTTCTGTACCTTTAAGTTCACTTCCGTGAGAGAGGCACCGGCTGAACCACTCCTTTCCGGATTGAAGGCTTTTGAATTTAAAGAGATGGAGCCTTGTGAAGTGGCAGAATCCTATTTCCGCTCGATAGGTATAAGTGAAATGCTTACCAATGAATACCTTGATCTCATTATGCAGATTCAGGAGGAACTGTCGCAGGAAGAGGACTCTGCAAAAAGAGAATAGAATGTGTAAGGCATAAAGATTTAGAAGGAAGAGAAACATATGCAACTGAAAAGACTCACCATACACAATATCGCATCCATTGAGGATGCCACTATAGATTTTTCCGGCGTGGAATTGGGTAAAGCTCCGATCTTTCTGATATGTGGAGAAACCGGAGCCGGAAAGACCACCATACTTGATTCAATATGTCTTGCTCTTTACGGTGAAACACCAAGGATGACTTCCGTAAGCAAGGAGGAACTGGAACTCACAGAACCAAGCGACAACAGGACCGAGCGATATTATAGCAATGACAATTCGCAGCTGCTTCACAGAGGGGCGGGCGAGGGTTTTTCGAAGCTGTTGTTTATGGGCAACGACGATAAGGACTATGAGGCGGTGTGGGAGGTACATAGGGCACATAACAAGGCTCACAAGCGGCTTCTGCGTCCCACACGTCTACTTTGTGCCGTTGATGGAAGCTATAG
>CAMWIF010000347.1 GCA_947174225.1 uncultured Porphyromonadaceae bacterium
ATAAAGAATAAGTTTGTCAGGTCAATGCAGGCTCCGTCGCCTATGGGAGAGCCAGCCAGCGCATCGACTCCTGACTTTGACCCACAACTTAACGAAAGTCTCACCTTTGAGAATTATATGGTAGGCGAGAGCAATAGGCTTCCGTTCACCATAGCTGAATATATTGCAAACAATCCCGGTAAAAATGATTTCAATCCCTTCTTCTTATATGGTGAAGTGGGAGTGGGTAAGACTCATCTTATCCAAGCCATAGGCATCAGGGTAAAGGAGAGGAAGCCCAACGCCAAGGTGCTTTTTGTGCCTTTGCGCCAATTCCAGAACCTTATGGCGAGTGCTACCATCCACAAAACCATCCCGAGTTTTGTGAATTGGTTCCAACAGATGGACGTGCTCCTGATTGACGACCTCCAGGAATTGAGCCATAAGGATGGCACAGCCAATGTGCTGTTCCCAATTTTCAATCATCTCCATCAGAATGGAAAGACACTTGTGTTTACCTGCGATCGCCCTCCAATGGATCTCGACGGCATACAAGACCGCCTGATTGACCGTTTCAAATGGGGTATAACTGAAAAACTTACAAAGCCGGATTTTGCCTTGAAAAAGAAAATTCTTAAGTTTAAGGCAGCGAAAAACGGGCTGCGTATACCGGAAGAGGTTATCGAGCTTATAGCTGAACAGTCTACGGGTTCTGTGAGAGAACTTGAGGGTATAGTAATGGGTATACTCACACGTTCAATCACACTGAATGCGCCTATCGACCTCGCTTTGGCACACGAGGTGATGAAACACTCTATCAAGAAAATTGAGCAGAAGAATATCAATTTTGATATGATTGTGGAGGCAACGGCTGAGTTTTATAAGCTGAATCCTGACGTGATATTCTCCAAGAGTCGCGTAAGGGATATAGCAGACGCACGGCAGGTGATTATGTATTTGAGCCATAAGCTTACCACTCTCTCGTCATCGGCAATAGGCCAGAAGCTAAACAGGCGTCATGCCACGGTGCTTCACGGCATCTCTGCAATTGAAGACAGGTTGCCCTATGCTAAAGACATTTCATTAGCGGTAGAAAAAATAGAGGAGGAGCTTAGACGATAAGCTCCTCCTTTTTTCTTAGGATTGATTAGCAGATTAAAGGTCGTACTTCACTTTTTCGAGAATAAGATGCAAGTCCTCCGGAGTGCCGCCGGCTTTCACCAAAACCGGCATATCCTCTTCTATAGCTTGCTGCAATTTCTCTAAGCCATATCCCTCTTTTCTTGCACTCTCTATATACGATGCCACGGCTTTCTTATAGTCGTGGAGCAGGAAGTATACATGCCCCATATTGAGACGGTCTGTTGCCGATGATTCAGGGATAAGGATAATTCTCTGATAGTAGTCGAGGCTTTTATTAAGATTACCCAATAAAAGTTCAGCCCAAGCGATTCCCCTCCAAGTAGAGAGTTTATCGGGCTTAACATAGTCGGCATGGTAATAGTGTTTTAACGCCTCATTCACATTCCCGGATTCCAAGAGGGTATGACCTGCATTCATTAGCAGATTATAATTATCGGGATCCTGCTCAAGAGCCTTGAGGTAATATTCGGCTGCGTCCTTATATTTATTAAGCAACCTATAACATAAAGCTATTTTTTTCACCAGCCATTGGCTGTCGGGATGGAAAAGCTCTGCCTTTGAATACCATTCAAGAGCTTTGTCAAGTTGACCAAGGGCATTGTAGCAGTAGCCGATCTTTTCCCAGAGAAGGTGTTTATCGTCAAAATCCGACTCAAGACGCAAGAACAACGGGAGAGCTTCTTTATAGTATCCACGTTTGAAATAGAATTCACCCACAAGATTTAGAATCTCATTGTCGGCAATGATGTCGCCGAGTATAGGCAATGAGATGAAGTCGATGGGAGCGGCAAAGGGATCGTTGAAATCGTCCTTACGACGGAATAATTTGAAGAATCTGTAGATATCGCGGACAAAGCGAGTGGTCTCCTGATCAAATTCCGGCAATGATGACTTTAATTTTCTGTCGGCTAATGCTTCCTTAAGCTGGCTGAGCTGAGCCGACATCTGGGAATTGACCATCTGTCGTTGTGATTCAGGCATAGTTGCCAAAGAGAAGATAAATGAATATTTGTCGGAATCACACATCACACCCTCCGATTCGAGAATTTCGCTGAATAAATCTCCTGTCTGTCCAGCCACGGCAGCCACGTCGTGATGAGTGTTGGAGAAGGGGAGAAACCAGTTGGGGGTAAAATTGAAAAACGGGAAAGACTTTAGGTTGGAGAAAGCCAACATCATAACGTCGCCGCCATCCATTTGCATATCGGTAAGCTCCTTCAGTTTATCTCCGAGTCCGTTTTTATGCATTATGTCTTCCCATTCGGGATTAGCTTCCAGGGCTTCGAGGTCGGCGCCTTCAGAAATCTTTCCGAGTCGCTTCAGGATTTCCGGACGAAGTTTCATAAGCTCCGGAAGCACCTCATTCTGCATCTTTGAAGAGATGCGTTGTGTGTCGTGTGCCCTGATGAGGGTCATCACCACTTCACGTAGCTCTCGGTATAACACTATTGAATCTTTCCAGAGCGACATACGTGCCCTTATGGCAGAATCGAGAGTTACTCTGTTTTTATGAGCTGCCATAATGAGGACAATGGCTACAAGGGCGCGTGCGGAAATATTTTGGCTAAGATCCGCTTCAAGAATATCCAATAAAGCGTTCATGCCTTTCCTATCGTAGTAGGCGAGATTGCCAAGCATCAGTGCCGATATGACCTGCGATTTGAATTCGAAAGGAAGGTTGGGGTCTTTTACCGCATCCACAAGGAGTGCGTAATCTTCCTGAGAACTGCCATACATTGTCCAAACATATGAGAAGAGCGCCATAAGGGCTTCATCCTCAATTTTTATAGGCTCCAAATCACCCCCTGCCTCTCTTGCAAGAGATGCCATTGAGTGGGCGTCTTTGTATTCGTTGAGGCGTGAAAGCATTGAAGCTTTACGCACTCGTTCAAAACGTAGAGTGGAGGAATATATGTCCGAGCTGTCGATCAGAATTTCGTTGCGAAGAATTGAGTCATTAATGAAATTGAGAGTAGCCTTAATGTCGTCGAGCATCTTGTCGCGAGAATTGTCGGCATATCCTTCAATAAAATAATGTATGAGGTATTTATAAGTTTCCTCCTGATGTTTCAGGAGATCTTTCAACTTTAGATCCGGCTGCTTTGAGAGCATGGATGAAAGTATGCGGGAGGCTTCGTGCAAATGCCCCTTTTCAATAAGAGACTGCACTTTTGAGTAATTCCCTGAAGCCTTTTTTGAAGTCATAATCAAAATATGTTTTATTAAAAATGAAGCTTTAACGATAAAGCAAAAGAAACGCTTTATATTGATA
>CAMWIF010000348.1 GCA_947174225.1 uncultured Porphyromonadaceae bacterium
GTCTATGACTGATTATACTTTCTCGACTGTAATATAAATTCTAAAATATGAAAAAAATTACTAAATTCTTAACCTCTCTCGGAGTGGCAGCAATAGCCTTAACCGCTTCCTGCTCACAGGCGAATCAAAACACTGCCGGTGAAAACACCTCCAAGGCAGACGCTGCACAGATCGTTCTCGACAACATCATGACACGCACAAGCATCCGTCAGTTCACTTCACAGCCAATCGCCAAAGACACACTCGATATGATTGTAAAGGCAGGTATGGCAGCTCCGACGGCTATGAATAAGCAGCCCTGGGCTTTCGTGGTGGTGACTGAAAAAGAGGTGCTCGACAGTCTGAATGCCGTCCACCCCTATTCTAACCTCAAGACCGCTACCGCAGCCATCATTGTTTGCGGTGATATGGAGAAAGCGGCAACTGACTTCGCACGTGAGTATTGGATTCAAGACTGCTCTGCCGCCACTGAGAACATACTCCTCGCCGCCCACGCTCTCGGTCTCGGTGCCGTTTGGTGTGGAGTTTATCCGAATCCCAAGGTGATGCCGGAAGTGAAGCGAGTTCTGAGTCTGCCCACATGGGTGATACCCTTGAACATCATTACAATGGGTTATCCCGAAGCTGCTTCTCAGCCTAAAGACAAATGGACTCCCGAAAACGTACACTATCAGAAATGGTAATCAACAACATCCGATAAACGAGGATGGAGCACGACAAAATAGAAATACGCGGTGCCAAGGTTCATAATCTGAAGAACATCAGCGTTGACATTCCACTTGGTAAAATTGTAGGTATTGCCGGAGTCTCAGGCTCCGGCAAGTCTTCCCTTGCCTTAGGTGTGCTTTACGCCGAGGGTTCGAGACGCTATCTTGAAGCTTTGTCAACCTATACCCGCCGTCGCATATCACAAGCCACAAGGGCTGATGTGAAAGATATTCGCTATGTCCCCGCTGCTGTGGCTCTACATCAGCGTCCCGGCGTACCCGGTGTAAGGAGTACGTTTGGCACCGGCACGGAACTGCTCAACAGTCTCCGACTAATGTTCTCCCGTTTGGCAAGCCATCGCTGCCCCAACTGTGGACATTATCATAAGCCCTCGCTCGATGTGGCTGCTGAGAAGGAATTGGTCTGTGAAAATTGCGGCACACATTTTTACGGTCCCGGTGCCGAAAACTTGGCATTTAACAGCACCGGAGCCTGTGAGAAATGCGGGGGCACGGGAATAGTGATGACAGTCGATCGCTCCACACTCGTGCCGGATGAAAGCCTGACAATCGACCAAGGTGCGGTAGCTCCTTGGAACAGTCTGATGTGGTCACTGATGACGGATGTATGCCGTGCAATGGGTGTAAGAACTGATGTGCCCTTTAACCAGCTGACAGAGAAAGAGCGAGATGTTGTGTTCAACGGTCCCGCTATAAAAAAGACCATTTTATATAAAGCCAAGAAGAGCGACACAGCCTGTGAACTTGACTTCACCTATTACAATGCCGTGTACACGGTGGAGAATGCCTTGGCAAAGGTAACAGATGAGAAGGGTATGAAGCGCGTGGAGAAGTTTTTGAAGAGCGACATCTGTCCTTGCTGTCACGGCACAAGGCTCTCAGAGGCTGCACGTGCTCCACGCATTGCCGGAATAGGACTTGACGTAGCCACGTCGAAAACCCTTTCCGATGCGATGGAATGGGTGAAGGGTGTGCCGGAAACATTGCCTACCGAAATGCGGCAGATGGCAATCAATATCGGAGAGGCATTCCTTCTGACAGCCCGTCGTCTCGTTGACCTTGGTTTGGGCTACCTCAGCCTTGATCGCGCCTCATCCACACTGTCTACGGGTGAACGTCAACGAATGCAGTTGGCTCGTGTCGTACGTAACCGCACCACCGGGATACTCTATGTGCTCGACGAACCGTCAATCGGTCTTCATCCTGCCAATATCAATGGTCTCAAGGGTGTGATGCACGATCTGATCTCCGATGGCAATTCAATAGTGCTCGTTGATCACGACACCCAGATACTCCGTGATGCTAATTGGCTAATCGAACTTGGTCCGGGAGCTGGTGCCAACGGTGGCAGGATTATAGCCGAGGGTACAATTAAAGAGATCGAGTGTAATCCCAATTCAAGAATCGGCACTTTCCTCTCAGGCGACGAGGAGCATCGTATAAGACCGGAAATTCCTTCTTCCAAAATGTTTGAGGAGGGAACCATCGAAATGACTACCTCCTCAATCCATACCGTCAAACCTCTCGACATAAGGATACCCAAAGGAAGACTAACTGTCGTAACCGGCGTTTCCGGTTCGGGTAAGACTACTATGGTGCTCGAAAGCCTCGTACCGGCGCTTCAAGCCACACTTACCTCCACACCCCTCCCCTCTCATATCGTATCGGTTGATGCACCGGGAATAAAGCACGTGAAACTCATCGATTCCACACCAATCGGCGCAAACGTGCGTTCTACGGTTGCCACGTATGCAAACATACACGATGAGCTTCGGAAAATCTTCGGACGCTCGAAGGATGCTAAAGCAAAAGGACTTAAAGCCGGCGACTTCTCATACAACACGGGTAGTCTTCGTTGTTCCGTATGCGACGGCACAGGCACTGTCAGCCTTGATGTGCAGTTCCTACCCGATGTGGATATACCCTGTCCCGAATGTAAAGGTTCACGCTACAGCAAGGCTGCCTGGACAATACGTATACCGAGCACTTCGGAGCATCCTATATCATTGCCACAGCTTATGGACGAGGATGTGGAGCAGGCCATGGAGGATTGTGCCACACATAAGACCGTTGCCTCACGACTTTCCACACTCAACGACCTTGGACTTGGATACCTCACCCTCGGGGAAGCCACTCCCAGTTTATCGGGAGGAGAGGCACAACGTCTGAAATTGGCTACGGAAATGGGTCGTGAACAAGGCGACACCCTCTTTATATTCGACGAACCGACAATCGGTTTGCACCCTCTCGATGTAAGGAAACTTATCGAAGTATTCCAGCACCTCATTGACCTCGGAGCCACCATCATCGTAATCGAGCACGACCTCGACGTGATACGCAACGCCGACTACATCATCGATATGGGTCCCGGAGGAGGTGAAGCCGGAGGCAAGATAGTAGCCCAAGGCACCCCCACCCAAGTTGCCTCAAACCCCGACAGCATCACCGCCCACTTCATCAAATAACCAATACAGATAATATAGGTAAATACTACAAAGATAGCCTTCCGGATCCGGAAGGCTATCTTTAAGAGAGAAAGCGCAGGTTAAAAGTTATTCAATTACTTCCCAAGAGCCTCCAGACAATTCAGCAAGCAATAATAATTCAATTTTTATTTGTTTATTTATTACTAATTCGTTATCTTTGCACAATGAA
>CAMWIF010000349.1 GCA_947174225.1 uncultured Porphyromonadaceae bacterium
TAATCAGCTGATATATGATTGCACAGATGTTTCACGTGCCCATAAAGGCTATGTCCGTGTGATGGCAGATCTCAATCGCTTGTTTACCTAAAAAATTATATAAATATACGTTTACAGCAATTCGGCGTCCGCCCCTCCGAATTCCACGAATAACCCACTCCCCTCCCTCTCCTTAACTTAGATAAGATAGCTTTGAAACGATATAATGATGCGGCTATTTAATGCACATCATTATATCGTTTTAGATTTCTTCAAGATATTTTATAATCTGTTTTTTGAGTATCGGAATATCCTCATTGGCAGTGTTCCATGTTTCTTCAAGGGATATCTGATAGTATCCATGTACGAGGCAATGACGCATACCGATAATCTGTTTCCAGGGGGTATGTGGGTGGGCTTCTCGAAATTCATGTGTCAGCATATAGGCTGCTTCACCGATTATTTCAAGGTTCTTTACTATGGCAAAATATAGAGCAGAGTCTTCAGCAAATTCATTTGAGTTGTATTGATGAAGAAACTTTTCAATATTCTCAATTGCTTTTATAATGTGCCTAAGTCTATTTTCGTCACGCGGTTTCTCTCTCATATATCAGGATTTTGTCTTGTTCGACTGTATCTTTTACCCAAGAAAAAAGACAACCGTCAGGCACTAAATCAACTGCTCTTTTCATCAATTCTTCTAAATCCAGCATCATACCGGCGTGTTTGAATAGTCCTATTTTAGCTTCAGGATCAAATTGGACAAGAAGATCGATGTCGCTTTCAGGTGTTTCTTCTCCACGTGCCACAGAGCCGAAAAGCCATACCTTTAATACGGGTTGGCTGATAAAATATGCTGTGAGTTTGGAAATTATGTTTTGATCTATATCTGCTTTTGTCTTCATTTTGCAAAAGTAGTATCTATTTGGCATTTTTCCAATTATAAAGTTAAAAAAAGGCGTTCCGAGGCAGTCGGAACGCCTTTATTATATTGGGTGGAACGGGGATTAGTGGAGCTGGGAGAGGAGGGATGCCATTTTGGCAGCGATTTGGGCATTGGCTGGGTTGCCGATGCTGCCGAGATGAGTGTGATGTACTTCACGGGTCGGTTTATAGGTACCATCCTGAACTGACATTCCTACTTGGCGATAGGCATCGCGGAATGGCACTCCCTGAAGTACAAGACGGTTGACATCCTCTACGGTGAAGATATAATCATAACGCGGATCATCGAGTATACCATCTTTTACCGTGATATGCTCCAACATAAAGTCAGCCATATCAAGGCAGTCAATGAGTTCAGTAGTGGCAGGGAACACTATGTCTTTCATCAGCTGCAAGTCGCGGTTGTAGCCCAAAGGGAGATTGGCTGTGAGAATAGTCAACTCGTTGGGGAGCGACTGGAGACGGTTGCATTTGCCACGCATAATCTCAAATACGTCGGGATTCTTCTTGTGGGGCATTATGCTCGACCCGGTAGTGAGTTCGTCGGGGAATTTCACGAAGCCGAAGTTATTGCACATCCACATACACACGTCCATAGCCAAATGACCGAGTGTCGAAGCTACGGCAGCTATTGCAGAGGCAACGGCACGCTCCGTCTTGCCACGGCTCATCTGGGCAGCCACCACATTGTAATGGGGATTCGCGAAGCCGAGGAGTTCGGTGGTCATCTCACGGTCGAGCGGGAAGGAGGATCCGTAACCGGCAGCCGAGCCGAGAGGGTTCTGATTAGCAATGTTATAGGCTGCTATCACCATCTGCATATCGTCGGTGAGCGCTTCGGCATATGCACCGAACCATAACCCGAAAGAGGAGGGCATAGCCACCTGAAGATGGGTATAGCCGGGCATAAGCTTATCCTTATGCTCTTCCGAAAGGAGTTGGAGACGGTTGAAAAGACGCGCCACGGCATCAGAGATGCGGCGCAGCTCGTCGCGGAAGAAGAGTTTGAGGTCTACAAGCACTTGGTCGTTGCGGGAACGCCCTGAGTGAATCTTCTTCCCAACGTCGCCAAGTTTGGCAGTAAGGAGAAATTCCACCTGAGAGTGGACATCCTCAACACCGTCTTCGATTACAAACTCGCCACGTTCTATCTGATCTGCAATCTCTTGGAGTGCAGGGAGGAGGATGTTGAGTTCATCCTTAGTGAGCAGTCCGATTTTGCAGAGCATCTTTATGTGAGCCATAGAGCCTTGCACGTCGTAGCGGGCAAGACGGAGATCGAGTTCACGATCACGTCCTACGGTGAATTTTTCTATCAGTTGATCGGGCTGGAAGCCCTTATTCCATAGTTGCTTCATATGTTGGTTTATGGTTTATAGTTTATGGCTTAAACCATAAACTAATTTAGGATACAGATGCAGGGCTTCGTTCAGCTCGGATAGGAGAATGTATTCATCGGCTGTGTGAGAGCGCGACGATTCTCCGGGTCCCATCTTGAGAGAGGGTATGCCGTGCATCAATGCCATATCGGAGGTGGTAGGGGAGACGAAGGGTGTACGTCCTAATGCCATTGCACTTTTGACAAGGGGATGGTCAAGACCTATGACGGAAGCGTGGACACGGGTAGAACGCGGTGTTATCTCGCTCCATTTCACCGTATCGCACAGCAGCTCAACGGTTTCTTCGTTGGTGTAGGCATCCGTAGTCCGTACGTCTACCACGAAAGTACATTTGTCGGGCACCACGTTGTGCTGCGTGCCGGCATTAATCATCGTCACACTCACCTTTATCGGACCCAACACGTCGCTCACCTTCTCCGGGGAGAAGTTGCGGAGTCGGTCGATGTCTTCGATGGCGCGGTAGATGGCGTTTATGCCCTCGTTACGGGCAGCGTGTCCTGATTTACCTGCGGTCACTCCGTCGAAGACTAATAATCCACGCTCTGCTATAGCGGGTTGCATACCTGTCGGTTCACCCACCAGCACCATATCAGGGGTAAGCCCTCGTTCAGCGAGGTGTGGCAGGAAGGCACGCATACCGTGTTCGCCCATCACCTCCTCAGCTGCCGTTATCGCCAAAATCAAATTGAAAGGTGTTCTCGGATAAGCGGCGAGGTCGAGGAAGGTGGAGGCGAGGGCTACTCCTGACGCTCCGGCATCGTTGCTGCCGAGTCCGTAAAGGCGGTCTCCCTCAATATCGGGGGAATAGGGATTACGAGTGTAAGAAGCCGCAGGACGCACCGTGTCATGATGGGAATTGAGCATCAAGGTAGGGCGCGAAGGATCGAAACCGGGTGCTATGGCAAACACGTTGTTGTGAAGACGTTCCACATTGTCCACACCTTGACCGCGTAGCCATTCCTCCCATATATCGGCTGTAGCCGATTCCTCACGGGAGGGGGAAGGGGTAGCTATAAGCCGTCGCAGCAACGCCACAGCCTCATCAAAACGATGATGTTT
>CAMWIF010000350.1 GCA_947174225.1 uncultured Porphyromonadaceae bacterium
GATTCACAATCGCGGCAGGCTATTCAATGACCGACCATCCGATAAGGCAGATGTTTACCTCGAATCCGGATTATCCCGAAAGGCTGTATCTGACTTGGGGCAATGAGGGTAAAGACCGCACTATGTTTATTCATGGGGATGGATTTATCAACGTAACGAAATGGTGGAATCTTTATTCAAGCCTTACTTACGTGCTAACTTCCCAAAAACTTACGGATATAGGTGCATTCGATACATTCAGTTATCTTCAGCTCGTGGCAAGCACCACATTTACATTGCCCAAAAACTTCAATTTCACAATGAGCTGTTTCTATAACTCCGGAATGAAGATAGGCAATATCACGGTATTCCCGATTCTCAATCTAAATCCTACATTACAGAAACAATTTGGAAAACATTGGTCCGTATCAGTAGGCGTTGAGGATATGTTGCAAAGAAAAAGCAGAATCAGAACCGAATCAGCCGGATATAACCGCTTCTCCTATACAAAAATGTATGCGACTGTAAAAATAGGTGTCACATACAAGTTCAACTCCGGAAAAGGATTCCGGGCACCGAGAATCGAGAAGAATACTGATAATTCAAGATTCAGCCAGGAATGAAAAGACTTTCAAACATACTATCGCGAACACCCGACTTTGATCGGGTGTTTTATTAGTATGAAAAACATTTGATTATGAAAAACACAACTTCAAATAAATCTTTGCCTTTGTCGCCTGAAGGGGTAGAGTCTTTTTTGGCGAGTCATTGGGTTGAGGGTATCGGTCCAGCGTATGCTAAACGACTCGTGGAGCAGTTTGGGGCAGACGCATTACGGATTCTCAGTGAAGAGCCATCCAAGGCTGAGGTGGTGCCGGGATTAGGTGAGAGCCGTGTCGCTACCGCTTCCGAGAGCCTAAAGAAGATTCCTTACCCGATTGACACTCTCGCTTTCCTTTTCTCCTGCGGACTAAGTGATATGTTCATCGAGAGAATCCTTGATAAGTATAAGAAAAGGGCACCTAAAATCTTGGCTACCGACCCTTATTCGATGGTTGAGGATGTATGGCAACTATCTTTCTTCACTGCCGATAAAATAGGGCGGCAGCTTGGAATTGAGAAGAATGATCCGCGACGGCTTCAAGGGGCACTCGTCACAGCCGTGAAACGTTATGCGGAGGATGGGCATCTGTTTGCCACACCGGAAGAGGCAACGAAACTGACTGCCGACATAACCGGAGCAACCCCGGAGGAGGTGGCTGCACAGATTGAACCGGTGGTTGAGAGCGGACGGCTCGTGAATAGCCGTGGTGGTCTTTACCTGCCTGTTTTCTATAAGGCGGAAAAGGAGGGTGCAGCTAAATTATCGGAACTTGCCTCCACCTCCATAGAACCTGTGAAGATAGAGGATATTCCAACTACGGATAACAACGGACACACTTATACCCGGACTCAATTGGAAGCCATACAGAAAGCCTTGAACTCTCCGGTGATGGTACTTACCGGTGGACCGGGTACGGGCAAGACAACTGTGCTGAAAGGTATCATTGAAACATTGGAAAAACAGGGTAAGAAGGTGATTTTAGCTGCTCCGACCGGTCGAGCCGCAAAACGTATGACGATGCTCACGGGACGACACGCAATGACCATACACAGATTGTTAGGTTACATACAGGGGCACGGTTACAGTAACCGTAAGATTGATGCCGATGCGCTTATAATTGATGAAGGCTCAATGATGGAACAGGTACTCTTCAACCATTTGCTCCAGGCTTTGAAACCCGGCACAAGAGTGCTTCTGGTAGGCGACGTGGATCAGCTACCTGCCATTGGGGCAGGTGATGTGCTGCGAGATATGATTGACTCTAAAGCAGTGCCTATCGCACATCTTGATGAGAATTTCCGTCAGACGGAGGGGAGTATGATAGCTTCAGGCGCGAGAGCCATAAACTCCGGTGAGATTCCATCCTCTGATCCGGAACGTGATTTTATGATTATTCCGGAGCCGTCGGTCAAGAAGATACACGACCGTATCATCTCACTTATGACTGAGGAGTTGCCGAAAAGCCACGGTATATCACCTATGGATATTCAGGTGGTGACACCTCAGCAGATTGGTCCTTTGGGCGCACGCCAGCTTAATATAGATTTGCAGAATAAGCTTAATCCTGACAGTCCTGCCTTACGACGTGGAGGTACGGTGATGCGTCTTGGCGATCCTGTGATGCAGACTGCCAATTCACGTGAACGCGGTGTCTATAACGGTGAGATGGGGCATATAACAAAAGTGGATCCTGAGGAGCAGTGGTTGGAAGTGACATACTCCGATGGTCATACCTCGAAATACCAAAGGACAGAACTGAGCGAATTGGTGCTTGCTTATGCCACAACCGTGCATAAGCTTCAAGGCTCAGAGGTGAAATATATGATATTCCCGATTACAATGGCACATAAACCGATGCTATATCGGAATCTACTCTATACCGGAGTGAGCCGTGCTTCAAATCTCTGTGTGCTTGTGGGTGAGGAGGAGGCGTTGCGTTATGCCGTAGGAAATTCTCCTGCCACAACACGTAACTCCAATTTCAAGCATCGTCTCAATCAGAGGACTGATTCTTCGCAAGAGTAACTGCTTTTTCAGGATTCAAGAATGGTAGAGGCGGCTTCTTGGTCGGACGGTGTAGAGCGAGTCGGGAAGATGCGATTAACGATTACAGCAATGAAGCCGTCGCCCGTGACGTTACAAGCCGTGCCGAAGCTATCCATAGCGATGTAAAGAGCAATCATAAGTGCCTGGTCAGCCTCCGTGAAATGCAGGATACTTGCAAGGAGTCCCAAAGATGCCATTATCGCTCCACCGGGTACTCCGGGTGCAGCGATGATAGATATGCCAATCATACAAATGAACCCGGAAAACATCTGCGCATCGTAAGGAATGCCTTCCATTATCATTAATGCAAGGGCACACGCTACGATCTTCATGCAGCTGCCTGACATATGAATGGTGGCGCATAACGGGATTACAAACCCTGCTACGCCTTCGCTCACACCCATCTTTACCGTTTGGCGTAAGGTTACGGGTATTGTGGCGGCTGAAGACTGGGTGCCGAGGGCGGTAAAGTATGCCGGTAGCATAGTATAGAGCATCTTCAGAGGGTTTTTCTTAGCCACAATTCCGGCGATGGCATATTGGAAAAGGAGAAGAAATATGTGCATTGCAAATATTATCAAAATAATCTTTGCAAAGGCTGAGAGCACAGTGGCAACTTCACCCGATACTGTCATATTGAGGAAAATTCCGAATATGTAGAGGGGGAGGAGAGGAATTATGACTTTTCCGATTGACATTGAGATTATTTCTCGGAACTCGTTAAGGAGGCTTTTCATTGTGTCGCCCTGCAT
>CAMWIF010000351.1 GCA_947174225.1 uncultured Porphyromonadaceae bacterium
GTCCATAAGTCCCTTAACGATTGCCGGGATGAAGCGAGCGTCGATTGCACCGCCGACGATACAGTTGTAGACCACGAGTTTGCCACCCCAATCAAGAGGTATCTCCTGCTTGTCGCGTACGTTGAGCTTATACTCCTGGTTGCCGAACTTATATGTATCCGGTTCCGGCATACCCTCAGTGTAAGGCTCGATGATAAGATGTACTTCACCGAACTGACCTGAACCACCGCTCTGTTTCTTATGACGGTAGTCGGCACGGGCAGCCTTGGTGATGGTCTCACGATAGGGCACCTTGCACTCCACAAACTCAATAGGAAGTTTCTCATTGTTTTCGATACGCCATTTCAAAGTGCGGAGGTGGAATTCGCCCTGACCTTTCACCAATGTCTGCTTGAGCTCCTTGCTTTGCTCCACAATCCAAGTGGGGTCTTCAGCGTGCATACGGGTAAGGATACCCATAAGTTTCTCGGAGTCAGACTCGTTGAGCGGACGGATAGCGCGTATGTATTTGGGAGCGGGATATTTGATGAAGTCAAACTGATATTCGCAACCTTTTGCATCAAGAGTGTTGCCTGTGCGGACATCCTTCAATTTCACGGCTGCACCTATATCGCCGGCTTCCATCTTCTCGATAGGAGTGCGGAGCTGACCGCAAACTGTGAATATCTGTGCAAGGCGCTCTTTGCCACCTCTTGATACGTTGTCAAGGTCATCACCGGCTTTCAGGGTGCCGCTCATCACTTTGAAATAAGAAACCTCACCGATATGCGGTTCAACAGAGGTCTTGAAGAAGAACACTGAAAGGGGACCGTTAGCATCGGGAGCAACTGGCTCACCGTTGATGGTCTCGGGAGCGGGCATATCCGATACGAAAGGACAAATGTTGCCAAGGAATTCCATCATTCGGCGCACTGCCATATCTTTCTGTGCGCTGACGATGAACACAGGGTAGAGGTCGCGAAGAATCATACCTTTGCGGATGCCTTCACGCATCTCATCCTCTGAAAGATGTCCCTCCTCAAAGTATTTCTCCATAAGGCTCTCGTCATTCTCGGCAGCCTTCTCTACGAGGGCATTGTGAAGCTCTTCGGCTTTCTCAAGCTGATCAGCGGGGATTTCAGAAACGGTGGGCACACCGCCGTCGGGACCCCACTCATATTTCTTCATAAGAAGCACGTCTATCATTGAGTGGAAGCCGGGACCGCACTCGATAGGATACTGCACCTGCACCACCTTGTTGCCGAAGTGCTCGTGAAGCTGCTCAATCACGTTGTCATAGTCGGCTTTCTCACCGTCAATCTGGTTGAGGGCGAATACCACAGGCTTCTTGAGTTTGGCAGTTGTACGGAATATGTTCTGAGTGCCTACCTCAACACCATAGTTAGTATTTACGACAATCACGCCGGTGTCACACACACCGAGAGCCGTATAAGAGTTACCTACGAAGTCATCAGCTCCCGGACAATCTATCACATTAAGTTTCTTGCCGTTAAATTCGGCATTGAATACTGTCGAGAAAACGGAATATCCATATTCCTTTTCAACGGGGAAGTAGTCAGACACTGTATTGCCGGCGGCTACGCTTCCACGACGTTTTATAACTCCACACTCGTAGAGCATTGACTCTGCAAGTGTGGTTTTTCCCGAGCCCTTAGATCCGAGAAGGGCAATGTTTTTGATTTCGTCCGTTTTATAAATCTTCATTCTGTATAAGATTTTATGGGTTGTCATTGTTGCTCAAATTTGCCCGAAGCACTGTAAAGTTGCAAGGGCAAATGCCTCATTGGCTGAAAAGCGACGCAATTTAGTAAAAAATTCTTATATGATGTTTTAAAAATAATATGTTACAAAACATATTTCCAAATTTTTTATTAATTTCGCGTGGTCTCAATCAGGATAACAATGCGTGAATTTGAAGATAACTGTCAAGAAATCAGTGTAGAAAAGTGTGGCATATATATCCACATCCCATTTTGCCGGAAAAAGTGCCTCTACTGCGATTTTTTCAGCGGCGGGGCAAAGAATGTCGATTGGCAACTCTATGCTGACGCCATCGTCAACGAACTTAAAGAACGAAGGCACGAGCTTCTGAACTGTTCTTCTGCTCAGTCCCTGAGCGTTCCTACTATGCAGTCTCTGAGCAATCCTGCTGTGGAGCAATGCGCCCTCCCTGCTACATTATCCACCCTCCCTGCCACATTATATATAGGAGGGGGTACACCTTCTCTGATGCCTGTGGAAGTGATGCGTGAGATGGTTGCTGAAATCAAACGCATAGTAGGCAAAACTGATTCTTGGGAAGAGTTTACTATTGAGATTAACCCGGAAGACGTGACGGAAGATAACTGCAGGGCATGGCGTGAATGTGGAGTCAACCGTGTAAGTATGGGTATCCAGACCCTGAACGATGCCGAGCTCAAAGCAATAGGACGTACCCACGATTCCGCTGCGGCTCTCAGCGGTCTGAGAATGTTAAAAAGATACTTCGATAACGTGACAATAGATCTCATCTTCGGTTTGCCTAACCAGACAATTGACAGCTGGCGTAAAACAGTTGACACGGTGCTGAGGGAGCATCCGCAACATATCTCAGCCTACTCACTGATGTTTGAGGAGGGAACAGCTATGACCATCCTTCGTGACCAAGGTCGCCTCTCTTTCCCTGATGAAGAGGTATGTCTTGCTATGTGGAACTACCTCACAGATACTTTGGCACAGAACGGCTATCGACGTTACGAAATATCCAATTACGCGCTCCCCGGCTACGAGTCAATACATAATAGGAGATACTGGCTCGGAAATCCCTATATAGGCTTAGGCGTTGCTGCCCACTCCTACGACGGTAATAATATAAGGAGAGCCAATCCCCACAACATCCGCGCCTATATCTCCCGCTTCAACCCCGACCTCCAACAAAAAAAACAATCCTATAAACAAGTAGGGAGTCATAGCTCCAACCTTCTCCTTCCAAATGACCATCCTCGACCTGAAACTACTGGGGCAATTAAAGAAGTGGGAGAAGTATTAGACAGAGTGCCATTTTATGAAGAAGAGAAGTTGACTGACAAGGAATTGCTTGAAGAGAAAGTAATGCTTTCGATGCGTATGGCTGAAGGTCTCGATTTAGACGAGTTCAGAACAAAATTCGGTGAAAATACTTGTAGTCTTCTCCTGAAAGCTGCTGAAAAGCAAATAAAAGCCGGAAATTTAGCTTTACACGGCAATCATCTCCGCTTAACCCCAGCTGGCATAATGATTTCCGATGACCTCATCTTACAATTGATAATGTAGTAGCATCCTCTCAAAAGCAATTCCTCTGAATAACAATGTGGCATAGGTAGAACATTAAAAGAACCGCTCAAAAGTCAAGTTGAACCG
>CAMWIF010000352.1 GCA_947174225.1 uncultured Porphyromonadaceae bacterium
AGGCTGCCTTATTCGGGGCAGCCTTTATCGTCTATGAAACTAAAATAATCTTAAACTTTGAGCTGACATCCATTCCTAACATATTAAAATCTATTATTTGTACCTTATCATTTATACCTAATATCTCCTCACAACTATGCTCTATTCTTACCCCCTTGGGCCGGTCTTTATTTCTTTGTTCAATTAAGTGGTAAAGTGTGCCCGCTTTTCGGTACAAAAAAAATATTTGACCGGATTTTTATAGTGCAAAGATAATAAGTGTTTAATTGTCAGATGTTAACTTTTGTGCCAAATAATAGTACAGATACAAATTTTTAATACTTTGGGAAAATAGTATAAGGTGTTCTTAGGATTAATAACGAAATTTGCAGAAATTAACCTTATTAATCCAGTCATGGCTATAAAACGATGTCAGCCGATGTGGCACTCATTTTTTCTTATGTTGATATTTGAGCTGCTTGCAACGTTCACGATGCAAGCCTTGCCCCCCTCCCGACTCTATTTCGATCATTATAACGACCGTAATGGCCTTACCTCAAATTCGGTAAGCTACATTTTACAGGACCGACAAGGTTTCATATGGGTTGCCACTAAAGATGGGCTTAACAGGTTTGATGGATTTAATTTCCGACATATCAACACCGGAGAGAGGGAGTCGTGCAGCTGTGTACTGACGATTTTTGAGGATTTGGATGGGCTGATATGGATTGGAGCACATAATGGAGCTTTCATATATGACCCGGTTACAGAACATATACATAAATTCACTGTGCCTCGTAGGTCGGGAAACGCTATCACGCAGCCGGTCATACAATTTATTAGCGACAATAAGGGAAATATCTTATTGTTGGTGGATTCAGATGGAGTGTATGCGTATAATAAGGATAATGAGACGCTGGTGTCCCTTTATCAGTCTGAGACAATAAAAGTGAATCAAGTAGCTTATGACCCCAACGGAAGGATATGGATTGGCACTTTTGGGCAAGGACTGTTTTATTCCGATGACAACTTTAAGACCCTCTCCCCGTTTAATCCCGATAAAGAGTCTCTCTTCAACACTGCTATAATCAGCGATTTGAAAATGAAGGGGGATAAGCTCTATGTGGCTACCGAACGCTTTGGAGTGCTTGCCATAGACATCAACACTAATCTTGTCACAAGTGTCTTCACCGATAATCAGAAAGACCAAGCCGCTTATATACGTCAGATTATGTTTGATGACCAAGGCTCCCTATACATCGCTTCGGAGAACGGTATCCACATATACGATCTCCTGAAAGGACAGTCTGTAAATCATCTGACACACAATATATTCGATCGTTACTCAATTTCTGACAATGCCATATATGCCTTGCTTTGTGACAGGGAGGGGGGTATATGGGTAGGTTCGTATTTTGGAGGTCTCGACTATGCCGACACAAGGTGTATGAAGTTTGACAAGTATTATCCCGATAATTCTCCCAATGCCTTATCGGGTCAGAGAATACGTGAGTTATGTGAGGATCCTGTCACGGGGTTGATCTATGTTGGGTCGGAAGACCATGGTCTCAGCTGCTTTGATCCTTCTAAAGGCTGCTTTACACCAGTAGCGGGAATAGGGGGTAACAATGTCCACGCCTTATGTATAGACAATCGTAAACTCTGGGTGGGCACGTTCTCTCAGGGTCTGACAGTTAAAGACCTCGATTCGGGTTCGGTTAAGGCTTATTCTCAACGACACGGCCTGATCAATGACTATGTATTTGCCATTGAGCGTACTATTCACGGTGAAATTATCATTGGTACGATGGGGGGCCTTCAGGTTTATGACAGGGTAAGCGATACTTTTAAGGTAGTACCGGAATTTGCTAATATATTTGTATATGATATTTTAGAAGATCTGAAAGGAAATTTATGGGTTGCCACTTACGATCATGGTTTATATATGCGTCCGGTGGCTGATTCTAAGTGGATTCGCTTCCAATGGGATTCCTCTAATCCGAAGAGTATACCGAGTGATAAGGTATATGGAATATATGAGGATAATGAGAAGACAATATGGGTAATGACTCAAGACGGATTGTGTACATATAATCCTGACGATTGCTCATTTGGGCGTGACTTATTGGACATCAATAGGTTGCAGGGTGTAGTCTATCAGGTCATCGACGATGATCACGGTCGCTTGTGGCTTACAACCAATCACGGTCTATATTGTCTTGACAGAAAGAGCGGTAATTTGAGAAGATTTTCAACGGCAGGGGGCTTGCCTACGAACCAATTCAATTATCGGTCGTCATTAAAAACCGGTGACGGTAGGATATATGTAGGGACGATAGAGGGACTTGTGGCATTTCAGCCTCTCTGCTTTAATTTCAATTCAAAGCCTATGTCACCGGTAGTTGCGGAGTTATATCTCCACGGTGGTCTTGTAAGCCCTGACACCAAGGACTCTCCTCTTCTGACGAGCATTTCACAGACAAACGCTTTGGATCTGAAGAGCTATCAAAATTCCTTGACTTTCAAAATAGTGAGCCTTCAATATTCTTCCCAGGGAGAACAGGGTATAAAGTATAAATTAGAGGGTTTTGACAATGATTGGCACTACACCTCTCTAAATGAGGCAATGCTTTCATATCCAAATCTTGACTATGGCAACTACACCCTTAAAGTAACATCATATGATGAATTCGGGGATTCCGACAATGAGATTATGGAGTTGAAGATACACATTGCCACTCCGTTTTATCTGACGTGGTGGGCTATTACTATCTATGTGGTTGTGGCAATTTTGATAGTTTATGTGATATTCTGGCTCTATAGACGTAATTCACAACTTAAAAACCAACGTTATCTGGAAAACTATACAGTGGAGAAGGAGCGCGAGGCTTATGACTCGAAGATAAACTTCTTTACAAATGTAGCTCACGAGATCCGTACACCTCTCACTTTGATAAAGGCTCCATTAGACTGTGTTTCGAAATCACCCTCTATCACAAAAGATGCTGATGTAAAGGAGAACCTGGATGTCATAAATCTTAATGTAGACCGCTTGCTGCTGTTGGCTAACCAGTTGCTTGATTTCCGTAAAATGGAGGATGGTAAGTTTCAGATAAAGAAACAACAGACCAATGTCTCCGAGATACTCAATGCTTGCCTTACACGTTTTCGTCCCACAATTGAGTCAGCCGGTAAATCTTTAGAGGTATCGATTCCGGAACAACCGGTTATGGCATATGTAGATAGTGAGGCTCTTACAAAGATAATTAGCAATCTGATTACGAATGCCATAAAGTATGGAAAAGACTTTATCGACATAAAACTGATTGCTGCCCAAGATGAGTTTTCTATAAT
>CAMWIF010000353.1 GCA_947174225.1 uncultured Porphyromonadaceae bacterium
ATGCAACTTTAAGTTGTTGATTCATATAATAATTCTCCCACGCCTCAGGTGAGGGACCGGCAAAAAATTGAAGGAGTGCCTTTGTGTTAGACGGTAAGTTATCAAAAGGTTGTAACAAGCCGTATTTGTACATTTGCTTAATAGGAAAACAATCGACCCAATCTGCCGACTCCTCAATTTTTTGAGCCATTCGCTGCCGAGCCATAAATTCGTCATACATGCGTTGACGCGACATCCAAAAATGTGCCGGTATTTGGGTTACGTTTTCAAAGATCACGGCCATATCCGGGGTAATTGAACTATCACCACGTGTAACAGCAAGGATGGTTTTCTCCGGCTTGGCGGTCCTGACTGCAAATTCACGGACAGACATTCCCATCTCTTGTATTTTAGCACCGAGTGTGACACCCGGATGTGAAACTTTATGGGGTGTGTATTGATTTTTCGTTGCCATTTTATTTACCATGATAATTTGTGATTTCCATAATTTCAACTCCGGTAATTTCAATCCATACATATTTACCATCTCCATCTTCAGGTATAGGGTCTTCATGAGGTTGAAAAATGAGCCTATAAGGTTGGTCAAGATCGCAAGCCCATTGTCCCTTTCTGTCCTCTTTCAGTTCATGATAATGGCCGGGAAGAAACCTGACATCTTCAAGAGTGGTAGCTGCGGCTAAGTCGTCAAGCCTCATCCTGAAAAGTCCAGCTCGCAACGCTCCCAATTTTCGGGTGGCCAGTCGGTCATCATTCGCCAACTTTTGAAGTTTTGATGTATTAAATGAGATATCCAATGTATAAACGATTGTATTACATAAAGTGTTTGATATTTTTGCAAAGATAATACCTTTTTTGTAATACACCAAATGTTAGACGAAAAAATTAACGAACGCTTAACATTAATAATGAGAAGTGATCACGAAACGAGGATTCCTCGTTGTTGCACACAGCGTGTTGAGTAGGAGTTGCCGGATATGATTTGGTGCTCGGCTTTGAGGGAGTCGGCTATGAAACTGTCGAAGGTTTCCAGGATGTCACGCAGGGAGGTGAGGGAATTTTCAGTCTGCTGGCTGTAAAGCGTTCCGCTCATCCCTCCGCTTTCCACACGCCCCTGCAACGCACCGCTGACACCGGACACATCCTCCATCATCTTCATCTGTATGTCGAGCAGTTCCCCGATGCCTATATTCATTGTATTGCCGCTCACCTGCTGCGGCATAGGGATTCCCGCATTCGCCTTATACACGATTACGCCATTGAACCGGCTCCATTGGTCGGCTATGTCCTGAAGGTTGGCATTCTGCGGTATTGCCTCGTCGGGGAATAGCAGCACACCCTTTGCGGAGGCACGTATAACCCAGTCGTAAAGAGTAATGAGGCGGTTGGTATATCTCTGCTGGTCGATGAGGTCGCCCACAAATGAATGTATCTCACCGTCGATGAAGGGATAGGCGGTGAAGATGAAGGGATGTTTGCCGTGGCGGTATGGTGAATCGCCCTCACGCAGAATCTCCCCGTCTTGTGAGATATAGGTATAACGCCACACGTTGTCAGGCTGCCATATGCCGTTGCTCTCACGTAGCACCGACTCCGAGCGCCATATCTCAGCCACCCTCACATGTGTATGGTCTTTGAACCGCTGCGAAAGTCTACGGTAATCATCCGGTGAGGAGGCAAAGGAGGCGCAGAAGCGGTCAAGGGTGAGGTCGTGTATTTGCCCGACTATTGTCATGTCGGCACCTCTCACATCGCGTGCGGCGGGATCATAGAAGAAAGCTTCGGGCGACACCATTTCTGTCCACACTCCGGCTATTCCTTCGCGTCTGCCAAGCCATTTGCGATGGACTGCCATTCCGGATATAAGGAATTCCTCCATGGTGCGTGCATAGAGTGCGGTCATACCGTTCTCTTCGGCACGTTTGCGGTCTGCATCGTCCCACTTTTCCATCTGCTCCTGAAGACGGTTGCGGAACACACCTAACACGTTGCGCACGAGGCGACGTATAAGATTATTCTTCAGGGGAATGTTGCCCTGAGAGAAGATATACTCCTCCTCTGTCATTCTCACTCCGTCAGCCTCGATGATGTCGTTCCATTGGCGACCGTAGGCATAGTCTTTGTTGCGTCGGCGGTCGGTGCGGAATTCTCTGCCCGCATTGTGGCACGCCATAGCGAGGTTGAGAAGACGCTCACCCCGCTTTGTGTCAGATTCTTTCTCTTTTGTCATAGTCAATTGTGATTGTATGGTTACAGATAATTGTGGTTTTGAAGTGCAAAGTTGGGGAATATGGCAAGATGAGCATTGTTATTCTGATATGTATGTGCCACTGAATTTTATTTGTGCAGGGTAAGCGGTGTGTCTTGATTGATTTTATTGGAGGTTAGATTTGATTGCGGCTGAAGGCTTTATGGGTTGTGGAGGGAGTTAATTTGTTAAAATGCTGAAAAATTTCCCTAATTAATATTTAAAAACGAAATAAAATCATTAAATTTGCAACTGAAATGTAGCCCTGAAGTGTTACATATATGAAAGTGAGGCAAGAGAGCCTCCCCCCGACGGTGACGCTTCTTTCAGATAATGCCGATTCGGGGTCAACCCAAAAAAAGATAAGACAATTTCTAACTCTTAAATTTATACAAAAGAATTTTATGGCAAACATAGATTTGGCTCAGTATGGCATCAAAGATGTCAAGGAGGTTATCTACAACCCCACTTACGAGGAGCTTTTCAAAGCTGAAACTGATCCTTCTCTCGAAGGCTTCGAGAAGGGTACTGTCACTGAACTCGGTGCTGTCAATGTAATGACCGGCGTTTACACCGGTCGTTCTCCTAAGGACAAATTCATCGTGCTCGACGACAACTCTAAGGATAAGGTTTGGTGGACTACCGAGGAATATCCCAACGATAACAAGCCCGTTACCGAGAAGACTTGGGAAGCCGTTAAGGAAATCGCCATCAACGAGCTCAGCGGCAAGAAACTCTATGTTGTTGACCGTTTCTGCGGCGCCAACAAGGATACCCGTATGGCTGTGCGCTTCATTATGGAGGTGGCATGGCAGGCTCACTTCGTGACCAACATGTTTATCGCTCCTTCTGAGGAGGAACTCAAAGACTTCAAGCCCGATTTCGTTGTTTACAACGCTTCCAAGGCTAAAGTTGAGAACTATAAGGAACTCGGCCTCAACTCTGAGACTGCGGTTGTCTTCAACACTACTTCTAAGGAGCAGGTTATCATCAACACTTGGTATGGTGGTGAGATGAAGAAGGGTATGTTCTCTATGATGAACTACTTCCTTCCCCAGAGCGGCAT
>CAMWIF010000354.1 GCA_947174225.1 uncultured Porphyromonadaceae bacterium
CTGCTGACCCCAATGGCAAGCCATTTTTCGGAATGGGTAAATGGGTAAGCGGAATAGAGATTCCCGAAGGGGAAGCCGGCGACTATTATGCCGTGAAAGATGTGCCTCACGGCAATGTAAGCAAAAGTAAGTATTATTCCGACGTCCGAAAGGAATGGCGTGACTGCGTAGTCTACACCCCTGCGGAATACGATAAAAATCCTGACAAAAAATATCCGGTGCTTTATCTTCAGCACGG
This sequence comes from uncultured Porphyromonadaceae bacterium, assembly GCA_947174225.1. GTDB lineage: Bacteria > Bacteroidota > Bacteroidia > Bacteroidales > Muribaculaceae > Lepagella. Next base: position 239 of record CAMWIF010000354.1, read on the forward strand.
TATGGGGGAGAATGAGTCGAGTTGGGCAAATCAGGGAAAAATGAATCTCATCATGGACAACCTCATTGCCGAGGGAAAAGCCAAGCCTATGATTGTGGTGATGGACAACGGCAATATCGAAGTGTTCAAACCTCTGCCCGGCGAAAGTATGGCAGATGCCCATAAACGTTTCGGCGGACAATTCCCCGACATCCTGATAAATGACATAATTCCTCATATCGAGAAAAACTACCGTACACTTACCGACCGCGACAACCGTGCGATGGCAGGACTCTCATGGGGAGGTCTCCTTACTTTCAACACCACTCTCAATAACCTTGACAAATTTTCCCACATCGGTGCTTTCAGTGGTATGGGACACATTGACCTCAACAATCTCGCCACCGCCTATAACGGAGCTTTCAAAGACCCCAAAGCTTTCAATGATCAAGTCCACACCTTCTTTATGGGAATAGGTTCTGAGGAGGGACCCGAAAGGGTGAAGAATCTCAGCGACGGACTCAAAGCAGCCGGCATCAACAACGTATATTATGAATCGCCCGGCACAGCACACGAGTTCCTGACATGGCGCCGCTGCCTGAAAGAGTTTGCTCCGATGCTGTTCAACAATAATTGACCCCCCTACCCCGATTCACTATGCGTAAAACCATATTCACTCTACTATCCGCCCTCCTTCTGTCTTTTGGACTAACAGCGGAACTCCACGCGGAGAAGAAAGGGAAAGGAGAAGACCTTACACCCTACTTCACCGCTTCCACCTCTGAGGTCGGGAAACCGGATGCCAACGGATTTATAAGAAGATGGCTGCTGCTTGAACCCATAGAGAAGCCCAACCGCACCAACACTGTCTTTACCGACAGCTATCTGCGCGAGGCGTTTAACACCGAGTACTTCCCCGGACAATTCTCACAGTTCCCGAAAAACGGTGAGAAGGTTAAGGTAGGTAAACAAAAACTCCAATGGCATTCGCTCGATAGCGAACTGTTTAACGTGAAGCTCTTCAGATTCGCCACAAAGCTTGACAAACCCTATTACGGAGTACTTTTCTGGGTGGTCACTGCCATAGACTGCGAAGAGGACATTCCTGATGTGAGGATGTCGGTAGGTTCCAACTCAGCCTCTATGTGGTGGCTCAACGGTGAAGAGGCAGTGCTACTGTCCGGCGACCGACGTATGGTGCAGGCTGACTGGATGTCACATCGTCTCACCTTAAAAAAAGGACGTAACATTGTACGCGGAGCCATAATCAATGGTCCGGGTATGAGTGACTTCTGTCTCCGTTTTCTAAATGAGCAGGGGCAGCCCGTCACCAACTTCACAGTCAGCACTCTTTAATGTTATTTCCCGGCGCGTAACTCATGACAATTTTGAAATTCCATGAAAAGACATAATATAATATTATCATTCGCTGCTCTTTTAGGGTTGGCAACGGCACAAACCGCTCTTGCCCAGATTGGAGAGCCATATATCCATGATCCCTCCACTATAATGGAGTGTGATGGCAAATACTATACCTTCGGCACCGGCGGGGGTGGACTCATATCGGAAGACGGATATACCTGGCACGGAGGCGGTGTGCGCCCCGGACGCGGAGCGGCTCCCGACGCAATAAAGATTGGTGACCGCTACCTTGTAGCATACAGTGCCACAGGTGGGGGACTCGGAGGAAGTCATAAAGGCTCAGTGCTTACTATGTGGAATAAGACCCTTGACCCAAATTCTCCCGATTTTGAATATACAGAGGCTATTGAGGTGGCATCCTCAGCAGATAACGAGGATTGCGATGCCATAGACGCGGGACTTCTACTTGACCCTACCACCGGCAGACTCTGGCTTACCTATGGAACATATTTCGGATTCATACGCCTTGTGGAACTTGATCCCAATACCGGAACACGTATGCCCGGCAATGAAGCCATTGATCTTGCCATCGACTGTGAGGCGACTGATCTTATTTACCGTAATGGCTGGTATTACCTGCTCGGAACTCACGGCACATGCTGCGACGGTCCCAACTCCACCTACAACATCGTAGTAGGAAGATCACGCAACGTCACCGGACCTTACATCGACAACGTTGGACGCGATATGCTTGCCGGAGGAGGGAAGATGGTGGTCGGTGCCGGATTACGACGCACCGGAGCCGGACATTTCGGACGTTTCATCGAAGAGGACGGTGTGGAGAAGATGTCGTGCCACTATGAGGCTGACTTCGACCGTGGCGGAAGAAGTGTCCTTACTATCCTCCCACTGATTTGGAAAAACGACTGGCCCGTAGCCGGTGACCAGTTCAAAGAGGGTGTGTACGAAATTGAATCTGAGAGAAGAGGCTATGCTCTTGAGCTTGCCGTTGACTTTGTGCGTATGCCCCACACAATGCACCGCTTCTGGGAAAAAACGGAGGAGCCGGTATTGCCCATTGCCGATCAGACTCTCGAAGATGTGGCAGCCGATTGGCCTGACGACCTTATCGACGTGCGCATAGGTGACTATATGTTCCGTCCCCATCAGAAATGGAGCATCGTGGCTGTACCCGAAGCCGGAGGGTATCTCGGAGCACCTTACTATAAGATTATGATTGACGGCACTGACCGTGCCCTTGCTGCCACCGCAGAGAAAGAACTTACGACCGTGCCACATTTTACAGGAGCCGACGAGGAACTTTGGAGAATCGAGCAGCTTACCGACGGCACATACCGTATTATGCCCAAGAAGGTGCCGGGATGTGATAAGCAACTTGCCCTCATATCTATAGCCGATAGCACCCCCACCTTAGGAGAATTTGATATGAATAGCGACAACTCAAAGTGGAACTTCCGAATACGCTGAGACTATGAGAAAAACTTTGCTTATAGGATTCACCGCCTTAGCTTTGACAATGGCTGGTCAGAATCCGATCATTCACGATCAGTTTACAGCAGATCCCACCGCGAGAGTATTCAACGGGAAGATGTACCTCTACCCTTCACACGATATACATAGTCCGGTGGATAAGCTAAAGGAATGGTTCTGTATGGAGGACTATCACGTTTTCTCCTCAGACAATCTTCAAGGGGAAAGGCAGCT
>CAMWIF010000355.1 GCA_947174225.1 uncultured Porphyromonadaceae bacterium
TTCACAATCCGCTCTATGCAGGAGCTTGCAGAGATGATCTCTTCTACCTCATCTATGATGACGGTGCTTTTGGCAGCCGTTGCGGGTATTTCTCTACTTGTGGGCGGTATAGGCATTATGAACATTATGATTGTCAGTGTCACCGAACGTACACGCGAGATTGGTCTGCGTATGAGTATCGGTGCGACAGGACGAGATATTATGATGCAATTCCTTATCGAAGCAGTGATAATATCGGTCACGGGTGGTCTGTTGGGTATCTTGCTTGGTGCCGGGGCTACGTGGATGATTTCTTTCATAGCCCACTGGCCGGTACAGATAGACGTTTCCTCAGTGATACTCTCATTTGTGGTATGTACGGTAATCGGTATCATCTTCGGGTTCTATCCGGCTGCCAAGGCTTCAAACCTCGACCCCATCGAAGCTATCCGCTACGAGTAATGACAGTTGTTCGAATTGTAGGTATGAATGAAAATAAGTTTTTAGTTAGTAGGTTGGGAGGAACGGCGACAGCTATGCTGCTGGCGTTCCTCCTTTTTTACTTTCCTTCTGTCCTGACCCTTTTGAGCGAACACGGCGAACCACGTATGTGGACCGTAACCGGTGTAGTTATGGCCACCTTCTATACCGTTGTATTCTGTGTGAATTATTTTTGGCTTGTTCCTTGGTTATTGGAACATCCCGAAAAGCGCTCTTTATACTTCATCGTTAATCTTGTTTTAATACTTGCTGTTTGTTGCCTTATTCCGATATGGTTTGAGGCATCCGGAGGTTTGCCCCTCCCTAAGGGACACAGACACAAAACCATTACAACAGCTCAATATCTCATAGGTTATCTTCGCTTTATTATAAGGGATGGTATTATGATGGTATTATCAGCTGCGCTTGCCTATGCACTTCGCCTCTCTGAAGCACGAGAACGTCTTCGCAGACGTGACCTTGAACTGAGTGCCGAGAAACGTCAGATTGAGTTGAAAAGCCTGAAAGCACAGCTTAACCCCCATTTCCTCTTTAATTCACTCAACAATATCTATGCGCTTATCGGCTTCGCACCGGAAAGAGCACAGACAGCTCTCCACGATCTCAGCAATATGCTACGCTTTATGATCTACGAATCCGGTTCAACAGCGGTTACATTAAGTAAAGAGATGCAGTTTATAGCCGATTATACAGCTCTTATGAAACTACGTCTCAATAGTAATATCAAAGTGGAATGTGACGTTATGGAATTTCCCCCCTCCGATATACAGGTCACACCCCTCCTCTTCCTAACCCTCGTGGAAAACGCTTTCAAACACGTCGCCCCGTTGCCCGACGGCAAGGGATTTATCAAAATAAAAATTGGTATTGAAAATTCCCAACTTGTCGGCATAGTCTCCAACACATTTAATGATTCGAAGTTACAACACTCAGCTGACTCCTCTGAATCAGGTGTTGGCCTTGAAAACGTACGCCGTCAATTGCGTCTCCTCTATCCAGACTCCCACACCTTCACCATCGACAAAAGTGCTAATCTTATAGATCAAAGTCCTAATATCTTTACCGCAACCATATCTATTGCCCTGATCTCTCTCAAAATTACCACCTCCCCTAACCAATAAATTCCTTTTCCCCAGAACTCCCCCAAAGCCACAAATTTCAAAGTGTCAACTAAGTCATACTTTAAACTAAATCCTTCTCTTACCCTCTAAACTATAAACCATAAACTCTGAACCCTAAATCACAACACCCATAAGGTATGGACCGAAAGATAAAGTGTATTATCATAGATGACGAACCCTTAGCCCGTGAACTTATTAAAAGCTATGTAGAGAAAACACCCTCCTTACAGCTTGAAGGCTGCTACGAATCAGGAGCCGAGGCAATAAAGTCTGTTATGACAGGCGACATAGACCTTGTGTTTCTTGACATAAATATGCCTATGCTCAACGGTATAGAGTTTGCACGTGTCATACCGCAGCGCACACGCATAATCTATATTACGGCATACGAACAATACGCGCTTCAAGGTTTCCGTGTCAATGCACTCGATTATCTTCTTAAACCGGTAAATTTCGCTGAATTTACAAGGGCGGTGAGTAAAGCAGTGGAATGGGTAGCTATGCGTGACTCATTTGAAAACACATCCATCCGTACTAACGACGATTTCCTCACAATAAAAGCTGATTCGCGACTTATTCAAATGCGAACTGACTCTATCCTATATGTTGAAGTGCAGAATGACCGTGTAGTATTTTACCGTAAGGATAGCGACCCGGTCAGTTCACTCATCAGTATGAAAGAGATTGAAGAACTCCTCCCTACCGACCGTTTTATGCGTGTCCACCGCTCTTTCATCGTCAATCTCTCCAACATCGAGATTGTGGAGCGCAACCGGATAGTCTTCGGCAAGACCTACATACCCATTGCCGACTCCCGTCGCGACGACTTCTTCTCCCGCTTCACCCACCACTGACCAGCCATCTACAATACTGATGCAATATTTCTGATAGAAGCCAAGCGTTGCATAAGTGACATATCAGATTTCGCTACCTGCATATTGTAGGCATTCTGCAAATTGATCAACAAATCGGCAGGTATGTCTAAAGCTGCTTCAATAAGGAGAGCCATTTCTGTATTAACTCCCCTCTTGCCCTTGATAATCTCATTCAGCAAGGAGGGGCTAACACCTATGTTTTCCGCCAATTTAGCCTGTGTCAAATGGTTTGCCTCCAACTCATCCTTGATAAGTTCTCCGGGATGGGTCGGCTCAAAAGGCGTAAGGTTATTGGCAATCATATCAGAAGGTGTATTTAACAGTGTAATCATATTATTTATAATGATTAGAAAGTTCTACAATATTACAAATAGTTAGAATTGGCTCTTCAATGGTATCACGCAGAGTAAACTCTATACGGTACTGATCATTCACTCTTATAGAGAACTTACCTTTCTTATCTCCTTTCAAAGCCTCAAAATTTAAAGAATTAATCCTAAATAAATCTTCTTTTCGGGAAGCCCACTTCAGGTAGTCTATTCCGCGCTTGTAACGTTTGATAACATCAGCTTGATAACGATGTTTTTTATCGCTACACCTTCCTTTCAGATAAAGATCTCTTAAGTATTCTTCTTCAAATTCAACTATCATAGTTTTAAATATACCACAAAGTTATTAAATTTTTTCATTATTCACAAATTTGTGAATATTTTCTTCAGCTCTTTTATTCAATAGAAGCTTAACACTTATTTCCCTCTATTCATTTAGAGTATGGATTCGTGGAGTTCGGTCTATTAACTTATTCTTGAAACTTCTGAAGATCAACT
>CAMWIF010000356.1 GCA_947174225.1 uncultured Porphyromonadaceae bacterium
TCGCATGGCATCGTGCCATTTCATACGGGGGAAAGGCTCAGTGAAGTCGATACCCTTCACATATTTGAAGATATGCTTTACAAGACCCTCAAACATATCAATGACATCCTCCTGCTCCACGAAGCTCATCTCGCAGTCAATCTGTGTGAACTCCGGCTGACGGTCAGCACGGAGGTCTTCATCGCGGAAGCATTTGGCAATCTGGAAATAGCGGTCGAATCCGCTCACCATAAGGAGCTGCTTGAAGAGCTGCGGACTCTGGGGAAGAGCGTAGAACTCGCCGGGATTCATACGGGAAGGCACCACAAAGTCACGTGCACCTTCCGGGGTAGACTTAACCAAGATAGGAGTTTCGATTTCGAGGAAACCCTTAGAGTCAAGATAACGGCGTATCTCGAAAGCCATCTTATGACGCAGTTCAAGATTCTTACGGACGCTCGGACGACGAAGGTCAAGATAACGGTATTTCATACGCAGATCGTCGCCGCCGTCGGTGTTGTCTTCGATTGTGAAGGGTGGAATCTCACTACGGTTGAGCACTTTCAGACCATCAGCGATGATCTCAATCTCACCTGTGGGGAGGTTCTTGTTCTTACTCGTACGCTCGGCTACCTTGCCTGTGATCTGTACCACAAATTCCCTGCCAAGAGTGTTGGCAGCATTGAAGAGAGAGTTGTCTTCGTGGTCAGAATCAAACACTACCTGAGTTATTCCGTAACGGTCGCGCACATCTACGAAGGTCATACCCCCCATTTTGCGTACACGTTGCACCCAGCCGGCTATCTTAACATCCTTGCCCGCATCGGAGAGGCGCAGCTCGCCGCATGTCTTGTCTCTATACATATTTGAAATCCTATAATTTGAGATCTTTTACAGACGTTTTTACCCACCTTTAGGGAGCCGCAAGCAGATGTGGCTCCCGTTAAGGGGGTTTAAACGTGCAAAATTACATAGAAATTTGCTAATTTCCCACTTATCAGGGTGTTTTTTTAGTATTTACCACCCTATAATGTGATTTTACCTTGTCGGAAGTATTATTTTATATAGGTTTCAAGCGCCTCGAAGGTGTCCTCAGGGTCGATTGTGAGTTTTTTGCACCACGCCGGTATCAGCACGGAGTTGCCTTCACGAAGCGTCAGGGAACTGCCATCGGTGGTGAGCTGTGCGGAGCCTTTTGTGGCTATCAGCACTACGAATGTATCCCACTCAGAATAGTCGCGCATCACCTCGTGGTCTATCTTCCAGAGATTGGTGGTGAAGAAGGGTGAGGTCACCAAATTGACAGGAATATCGGGGCGGAGAGTATAGTCAATGGCTTTCCCCTCGGTGTCGGAGAAGTTGATGGCTTCAAATGCCTCCTTTGTGTGCAATTCACGCTCATTGCCCTGTGCGTCGCGACGCTTATAGTCGTAAAGACGGTAGGTGATGTCGGATGTCTCCTGAATCTCAGCTATGAATCCTCCCTTGCCGATAGCGTGTACACGTCCTGCCGGGATATAGAAGGCATCTCCGGTCTTGATTGGATTGAAATTGAGCACATCCATTATCTCTCCCGTCTCGACAAGTTGCTCGTATTCGGCTGGGTCGATTTTACGGTTAAAACCGTTGGCAAGGACGGCACCCGGCTCTGCATCGAGCACATACCACATCTCTGTCTTGCCAAATTGTGAGCCGCGTTGGGCTGCCAACTCGTCGTCGGGATGTACCTGCACGGAGAGGTCGTGGCGGGCATCAATGAATTTTATAAGAAGAGGGAAGTGATCGCCATATTTATTGTAGTTCTTCTTTCCGAGCAGGGAAGCACCGAATCGACGGAGGAGTTCGGTAAGTGTCACACCTTTATCAGGACCTGACGCCACAACGGATTCCACACCGGGCACACCGGAAATTTCCCAGCTTTCGCCGATTTGATTTAATTCTGTCTCAATTCCTTTGAAGGGCGCGATTCTCTCGCCTCCCCAAATCACGGTTTTCAATATTGGATTAAACGTCCACATAAAAATTATAGTAATGAGGTTGGTTAAAATGCAAAATTAATACATTTGAACGGCATTTACAAAAAAATTCCGTAGGGCTTACCGGTTTGACGGCAAGATGCCCATACACCTTAATATATTATATAGTAATTCTGTGAATATATTATAGAGTGCTTCTTTGGACAGAGTAGGATGTGGAGACACTAATAGCTTCATGGAGTGATTCTGTGGACAAGTATAAAATGAAGGAAAATAATGGCTGGTGAAAAAGAAGGGCTGATGGGGGAAGAGTTGTTTAGCAAACATCAATATCTCTTCATAAGAGATACTTAAATTTTAAGCAAAGTTACTAAATAATTTGATAATTACCAAATTACGAATAAAATTTTTACTGATTTTTACTTCTGTAAGTCAATTTTAACTACAAATGTTTAGCAATTTTAAAAATACAGTAATGACAAATATTTAATTATCAATGTCTTACATTTTACCCAAATCTCTTATGAAGAGAGGCTTAAAAGTCAGCCTCAGAAAATGGGCAGACAATTTTCGGAAGTTTGCAAATTGCATCGCTGTAATATACTGATTGATAGTAAGATGTGATTTGGCAAGCTAAGTGAGAGAACACCCCTTACTTTTCTTATGTCCTCCGAGTCGAGTGAAAATCTCTGCTGGTATGTTCTCAACCATATCAGCCCCTCATTGCGGGACACTGCGCAGAGGGCTGTTGACCGTTTCAACGCGGCAAACGGCACGGAGCTGGAGCTTTTCGCACCCACATATGTGGTCAGGGAGGAACGTCAGGGGGAATTGAAATTCAGGACGGTCAGCCTCGCTTTCCACTACGTCTTTGTGAGGGGTAGCTTCAGCGACGTGAAAGCACTTTGCGCCCAGCCCAACGGATTCTCTTTCCTGATAGACCACGGCAGCGCCGACCGGTATGCGGTGATCGATGACCGCCGGATGGCGCACTTCATGACCATAGCCCGTGCCTATAAGAACTGCCTGCCGTACTTCCCCATTGATGATGTGGACCTTGAGGACGGTGACCTGGTGGAGGTGGTGAAGGGGGATTTTCCCGGACTGGTGGGCATCTATATGCCCAACGCCAAGAGCAAGACAGGCAACATCGTGCTCAACGTATATAATAATGTGGGGACGATAGCATTCAATGTCAGGGTGAGTGACGTGCGTGTGCTGGAGTTCTCGAAGAACTCCACCCGAGCCAATGACCAAATAGATGCCTTCGTTTCGCATCTTTTGAAGGCTCTCCGGCACTACGACAATAGCGAGGCGCTTTCCACCTCACTCGCCGCGAAGCTGG
>CAMWIF010000357.1 GCA_947174225.1 uncultured Porphyromonadaceae bacterium
ATAATAAACTTTTTAATTAACAAGCTTGTATATGAAACATTACTACCTTCTTGGGTCATTGCCACTTATGGCACTGGTTTCGATGACGGCTTGTGTCGACAACAAGTATGACTTGTCAGACATCGACACTACTACCGAAATTAAAGTAAAAGACCTTACCCTACCCGTCAACATCGACGATATTAAGCTCGGAGACATCATCTCTGTGGAAGAGGACAGCGAGTTTAACGAAATCGAAATTGGCGGTCAAAAGGTGTATGCAGTGAATAAGAGCGGCACATTCGCTTCTGACGATATCGAGATTCCAGGTTTTTCAGCCCCTGCTCCTCAGGTGGAAGGCATAACTATCGGCTTCGGTTCAACCGCTGCCCGCAAAACCCGTGCCTTCTCAATGGAGTTTGACCTGCAACAGCCCGAAACCACCTCCGTAAGCTATTCAGCAGAAAATATTGACCCCGCCATAGTTTCCGTTGAGGCTCTCACTACCAATCCATTCGAGATTTCAGTCAAATTCGATGCTTCATCTGTGGCAAGTTTAGCCACGCTTGAGCTTAAAGATTTAACCATCACTCTTCCAAAGGGTCTTGAAATTGTTAATTTTATCCCGGCTAATCTTAGCTACACTGACGGTCTTCTCACTATCCCCTCTCTTAAACTTGACAACAACGGTAAGGGAGAAATCAAACTTGAGGTTGCCGGAATAAAGGATATGGCTGCCAACGGTTACGCCATCAGAAACCATTCTTTATCAATCAATGAGGATGTGACTGTATCTGAAGCCAAATTAGCTGTGGAATTGAAGGAGAATGCTACTCCGGGCAGTGTCACCAAAGTTGAGGTTGGTATTAGCTTCAGCTTCTCAGATCTCGTGGCTAAGACCTTCACCGGAGAGGTTCAGTATAGTGTAAACGGCATTAATATCGACCCTGTAGAAATCAACGACCTTCCCGATTTCCTTGCTGGCAATGAGACTGATATTGTGCTTGCAAATCCACAAATCTACCTTAACCTCAATAATCCCGTAGGTGAGTATAACCTCGCTTATCAGACCGGCTTGAACATCATTCCGGTAAGAAACGGTGTTGACGGAGCTATCCTTACCCTCGACAATAACGATAAGATTGTCGTAAATAATGGTAATTATCCTACCAATCTTTACCTTTCTCCCTCTGAGGTTAATGATGTGCGTCCCGGCTTTAATGATCCGGCACCCAAGCACTATGGTTTCGCTTCGTTGAGCGATGCCATCGCCGGAAACGGTATTCCCCAGCAGTTGAAAATTGAACTTGTAAATCCTGAAATACCTACTCAGCAGGTTACCGGTTTCCGTCTTGGTGAGACTCTTAACGGAGTTGAGGGTAAGTGGGAATTCCTTGCACCTCTCGCATTCAAAAAAGGCACTGCTTCTAAGATTACTTATACCGCCGACGGTTGGAATAGCGAAGATGTTGATGCCATCACCATCACTCAGCTGACCATCTCAACTACAGTGTCTAACACACTTCCCGTTGATCTTTCACTTTCGGGCTATCCTATTGACATAGCTGGTAACAGAATCCCCGGTACTCAGCTTGAGCCACAAACTATTAAGGCAGGCGCTGACGGTCAGGAAGTGGTACTTCAAGTGACAGGAAACATCACCAAGTTAGACGGCTTCACATTTGAAATCGGAATCGGAGCAGGTTCTGAGGAGGCTCTTTCTCCTAACCAGACCATAATTTTGAAAGACATCCGAGCCAAAGTGAGCGGAAGCTACATTAAAGAACTTTAAAACCCGGTAAACACTTAAGATATGAAATCATCAATCAAGAAACTTTTGTTAAGCGCCGGGATTCTCTCCTGCGCATTCGGAGCAAGTGCCCAGATGACATATTCGGGCTACTTCCTTGACAACTATGCCTATCGCTTCCAGATGAACCCTGCCTTTGGCAACGATAAGGGCTTTGTTTCCTTCCCTGCTTTGGGCGACATCAATATCGGTATGCACGGCACGCTTAATGTAAGTGATGTGGTATATCCTCTCAATGGCAAGACGGTGCTCTTCACCAATCCCGGTATCTCCGAGAAGGAAGTAATGAGCAAAATTAAGGACCGCAACCGTATTGGTTCTAATGTCAAATTAGATATTCTTTCTGTTGGCTTTAAAGCCTTCGGTGGCTATAACGCTGTTTCACTCAGCACCGTAGCCAATCTTGAGGCATCCGTGCCAAAGTCTTTCTTCAAGCTTGCCAAAGAGGGTGTCACCAACAGCACCTATGACATCAAAGATATGTTCGGCTGTGCCGACGCCTACGCACAGATAGCCCTCAATCATAGCCGCGACATCAAGCCGGTACCCGGTCTGCGTGTCGGTGCATCTCTGAAAGTCCTTGTTGGCTTAGGTAATGTTGACTTCAAATTCAACGACGCTTATCTCAAACTTAGTGAAAATGAATGGGTGGCACAGACAAATGCCGACATCTACGCCTCCATCACCGGCTTGGAGTTTGATCATGATATCAATGATAAGACCGGCAACCGCTATGTATCTGGTGCTAACGTTGACAATGGATTCGGAGTTAATGGTTTCGGTATGGCTCTTGACCTCGGTGCTGAATATAAGTGGACTGATTTCCGGTTCTCGGCAGCCGTGCTTGATCTCGGTTTTATGAGCTGGGGAAAGACCCACTGGGCATCTACCAACGGTACAAAGACCGTTAGCACAGACGCTTATACTTTCAACGCTTCCGGCGATGCTTCCAATTCATTCAAAAAAGAATGGGATCGTTTTACCGGCGACCTTGCGCAGCTTTATGAGTTGCAGGATATGGGAGAGATGAATTCTCGTTCAAAGATGTTGGGCGCAACACTCAACTTCGGTGTAGACTATGAGTTCCCACTCTACCGTCGTCTTAACTTCGGACTTTTGAATTCAACCCGTGTCAACGGTTGCTACAGCTGGACACAGTTCCGTCTGTCGGCAGATGTCAATCCGATTGACTTCCTCTCAGTAGGTGTAAACGGAGCGGTAGGCACATATGGTGCAGCATTCGGTTGGATGCTCAACATCCACACCACGGGCTTTAACCTCTTCGCAGGTATGGACCATACCGTAGGCAAGCTCTCTAAGCAGTTCATTCCCCTCAACTCCAACAACTCCTTCAACTTCGGCATCAACTTCCCCTTCTAACCCACACTATCTTTAGCGATTATAATTCATGAACTATAATCTTGTCCATTAGTCTATTAAGGGAGAAAGTCAATTTTTATGACTTTCTCCCTTAATAGTCTATATATAATGCATCATGATGTCTTTATAC
>CAMWIF010000358.1 GCA_947174225.1 uncultured Porphyromonadaceae bacterium
GGTGTGGTTATGGTGGTATTCAAACGTGGAGAAAAATCAACGGCAAAACGCGGTGCATTGTTATGGCAGCTCATTGGCTTCAGTGGTGGCGCAGTGTTTGCGATGCAGCCTCCTATGAATAATCTACTCTCTGCAAGTCTTTCATCCGCCGTGCATGCGGCGTTCGTCTCGTTTTTTACAGCCACGGCTGTGTTACTTGTTATAGTTTTGTCAATACGTCAGAACCGAGAGCACATACCGCAGATTTTCTCCCTCAATCGTCCGTGGTGGTCGTGGCTCGGAGGTATAATCGGAGGAGTTTTCGTTACGGGATTCGCATATTTTGCCGGGAAGATTGGTGTTGGTGTTCTGCTTGTCACGAGCATCTGCGGTATGCTTACGATAAGTCTCTTTATTGACAAATACGGTTGGCTCGGTGCAAATAAAAGAAAAATCGGTCTACTCCAGTATGCAGGCGTGTTATTAATCGCGGCAGGTGTCGCACTTTTAAGATTGAATTGATATGGAAAATAGAATAAAACTGAACAACGGGGTTGAGATGCCCCGGATAGGATATGGGGTATATCAGATTTCTCCATCACAGACAGAGCGATGTGTCCGTGACGCTCTCGCAGTGGGTTATCGCTCGATTGATACGGCTCAATGTTATTACAACGAGGCTGAGGTTGGTCAGGCTGTACGTTACGCAGACATTCCGCGAGATGAAGTGTTCATCACCACCAAACTATGGGGCGGACGTGGTTATGCCGACACAGTTCGCTCGATTGATCAATCGTTACACCGTCTTGGTATGGATTACATTGATTTACTGTTGATACATGAACCGTCGGGCGATTACAATGAGATTTACCGTGCGATGGAGGATGCACTTAAAACCGGTAAACTTCGGGCTATAGGTGTGGCTAATTTTCTTGATGATACGTTCAAGGATGTGATTGAAAACTGCACAATCATTCCCGCAATAGACCAAATCGAAACTCATCCGTTCCGACAACAGACCGAAATGCAAAGATTGTGCCGGGAGTGTGGCACTGTCTTGGAGGCGTGGTCTCCTCTTGCTTGCGGTAAGAAGGGGATATTCCATAATCCGGTGTTGGTCTCAATTGCGGAGGTTCATGGCAAGAGTGTTGCTCAGGTAGTCCTGCGTTGGCTCTATCAGCGTGACATCGTGATAATCCCCAAGAGCACACACAAAGAGCGTATGATTGAGAACCTTGATATTCTCAATTTCAGTCTTACCGATGAAGAAATGAGCCTTATAACAAGCCTTGATAGGGGTAAAAGCTTGTTTAACTGGTGGTAAATTATTAACTTTGCTGCTATGAGATTAAGTGACGAAAGTGTCCGCGACCATGAGTCGGTTATATTCAGTTGCTTTCTTCCGGGCGAGAACTTGCAGGAACATCGTATGGTCAACCATTCACTTGTGCTCGTCTGTGAAGGAGAAATCGACATCACCGACGGTGCCCGGAATCTGACTGTAAAGAGGGGAGAATACGTGTTTCTGAAAAGAGACTGTCAGATAAGAATACATAAGCATTCATCGGGCGATACCCCTTATAGCGCTATGAGTATCAGATTCAAGCGTCCGGCGTTGCGAAATTATTTCAGGCAGTTAAGCCCTGATAATTTACCCTCTGATGTCGCTTGTCTTAAATCTGCGGCTGTAAAGATAGAACCCAACTTATATATTGATAGCCTGTTTGCATCCCTACGACCATTTCTTACCAACAATGTGGAGCCGTCACAGGAGTTCCTTGATATGAAATTTTCCGAGGCTTTAGGTTGTGTCCTGAAGATTGATTCGGCATTTTATCCAACACTGTTCGACTTCAATGAGGCTTGGAAAATTGACCTTATGGAATTCATGGAAAATCACTTCTCTGAGGATATGAGCATAGAGGATTTCGCCATCTATACAGGTCGCTCGCTTGCCACATTCAAGCGCGATTTTGCCAGACTTTCACCACTTACGCCTCAAAAATGGCTCATCGAACGCCGTCTTGAGAAAGCCGCCGAACTACTCTCAGAAGGTTTGAGCGTCACCGACACCTACATTCAAGTCGGTTTTCGCAATCGTTCACACTTCACAAAGCTCTTTACTGCCAAATACAATTGCTCACCCTCTTCTTGGAAGCAACAATTTAAATAACAATTCCCACATTGCCAATAATATACTCCGTTGCGATTTGTGATGGAGAAACCGACATTATTTAAATGATTGATAAAATGCACAACGAATATGATTTATAGTCTTATTATGAACAATTGCTTTTAGTAAGCTTTAAATCCCTTACACCGTGAGCCCGATAATATATTGTAGCTCTGAAAGTGACACATCTGTTGAACTAACTAAAAATGAAATACCTTCCTATTATGACTACCGCCAACTCCTTTTGCTTGTGAGAAAAGGAATGCTGAAATTGCTTGATTTTCAGCATTCTTTCTTTTTGTCTATTCCAAAGAATATTGCGGTCAGTTGTGCCTGACGTATGAACTGGTTATTAGTGGAAGGTTAGGTTTAGAAAATTACCAACGGGCGCGGTTCTTCACTTCTCCCGTTTCCCATAAGAACAGGACACTTATGGTAAATTTTTCCTTTTTTATGATTTTTCCACTATTCTGTAGACCTTATAGATAATTTCCGGGGTGACTCCCCTTATTTTGTAGTGTAATCTTAGTACTTTACATAGCCTGAATCTCAATATAATTTTGTAACTTTGCATCCTTAATACCACTGAATATATGGAGATTGATTTAGCCTACATACAGTATCTGGCTGAAAACCATGAAGGCGTTGACGTTGAGTTTAAGGAATCCACAGGTCAACTTGACCGAGGAATGGAAACATTGTGCGGTATGCTCAATGGCAATGGTGGTATTGTAATCTTTGGTATTAAAAATTCTGGTAAGATTGTAGGACAGGAAATCGGCGATAAGACAACACGTATGATAGGCGAGGCACTGCGTCGCTTCGAGCCACTGGTGGAAATTCGTCAAAAATACATCAAGCTGAATGATTCGGACAAACAGTTGATTGTATTTGAGGTTGAGGGTAACAATCCCGACAGACCTTATTCATACGACGGCAGACCATATCAACGTCACGACAGTGTAACATCTGTGATGCCACATGATAAACATTCGCGTATGATCATGCACCGTGGCGGACTCAAATACAAGTGGGATGCTTTACCAAACGAAAATCTGAAATTTGAGGATCTTGACGAAAGCCGCATACATTGGGCAATTCGGCAGGCTCTTGAATTAGGTCGGTTGAAAGATGGTGCCTACAC
>CAMWIF010000359.1 GCA_947174225.1 uncultured Porphyromonadaceae bacterium
CTTTACAAGAGCATCGACATCAAGATCTATGTAGGTGTTGTCATCGACATATTTCTTTACCAATTCCTTAGGAGCTTAAGATTCCCTTACAGAATCCAACACATTGTTTGCCTCGCTTCTACACCCGGCCAGAAGCAAGACGCCCCCAAAAACCATAATTGAACTGCAAAATCACATATCTATATTATTTAAGTTTCTCTTGTTCTATCCAATTGTAGTTCAATATTCTGATATTTACAATCACATAGACTTCTCTGCTATATCTGCCCGATACGAAGTAGGCCGATCACTCAGCGTAGGCCGCCACAATCTGGTCGCTAAGCTTCCTGAATAATTGAGGCTTCGTCCCACCGCGTGATTTGCCCCGCCCACATATAAATCGCTTGATAATTATAGCTACCATGCACCGGGTTAAAACTGAAGCTTGAGGAAATCACGGAGATGCAGATGTATGATTCCGGGATAATCATTGTGTTCGCCCACTATCGGCTCCATCGAAATCAGATACTTGGGATAATTGTCCTTAATCATCCATAGATTTCCAAATTCCCTTTTTTCTGTCTCTTCGCTTCGCATTATGTAGGTCACCTGCACATACATTCTTTGATTGCCCTTAGAGGCCACAAAATCTATCTCTCCGGCGCGTAACTGCCCGACCCTTACCACAAAACCATGGGCTACCAGATGAAGCCAGACAACATTTTCCATTATCTTTTCAATACTTCCACGCACATTAAAGTCGCAAAGCAGATTTCTCAGCCCATGGTCGGAAAAGTAGTACTTATAGTTTTGTTCAAGGAGTTGTTTCCCATGAATTTCAAAACGATAGACCGGCGACAGCAACAACGCCGATGACAATTGATTGAGGTACGCCGATGTTGTCACGTCAGAGGCCGCGTCTTTTCCTTCCTTTGATCTTAAATAATTCGCAATATTCTTTACGGAAATGACCTTTCCTATATTATCGGCTATGAATCGGCATAGATTACTCATGAAAGGCACGTTCCTAACCTTATGCCTCTCTATCACATCCTTCATCATAATGGTGTTGAACACGCCGAAAAGATAATCTCTGATGTGACGGTTATCATCTATGTTAAAAAGACTTAGACCGGGTAATCCTCCTACCGACAGATATTTCTGCAAACTCGCATCATTATCTTCAAGATGATGGAATTCAAGAAATTCAGAATATGTCAGACTGTATACCGGCACTTCTATATACCTCCCTGACAGGCGTGTACCAAGTTGAGAAGAAAAAATTTCCGCGTTGCTACCTGTGGCTACAATCTGACACCTCTCTTCAGCATACAGTCTCCTCAAAGCATTCTCATAGGATGGTATGTCCTGCACTTCATCTATAAGCAGATAGTTTTCCGCTCCTATAGGAAGTTTCTGTGCGGCGCTTTCATACAATTCATCGGCAGAATTGATGTCGGAATCGCCAATACGCTCCTTATCGATATAAAACACGTTAGCCTCTACTTTTTCTTTCTCTATCCAGTCTTTAAGAAGAAGCAACAGATAGCTTTTTCCAACTCTTCGCTGTCCCACAAGAAACAACATCATTCCCCTATTAAGAAGAGATATGATGTGATCCATATACAGCGGCCTATTGATGATGTGCTCTTTCGACATGATTTTATGTATTCTGTTTTACGAACACAAAATTAATAAAATATACCTTACATTCCAAGCATATTATGCGGAATCGCAAAGTATACTTTGCGATTCCGCATAATTTGAGTTATTGCAAAGTACATTTTCACTCAACAGACCAATGAATATGTGTCGTGTCCTTCTATCAGAAGGGACGGACATCTGTCTATTGCAATCATAAATTTACTGTATTATCTTCATATATTGGCATCACTGTCACTATACCCACAGTATCATACTGCGCTGTTTCAAGAAGTATACCGAAATCATCTTCCTTATCTATGTGCAGATAGCTTGATTGCAATTCCCGGTTTGCGCCTTCCGAGAGAAGGTTAGCGAAGTACGGAAAAAGATAAGGCGATCTATACTCCTCTTCTCTCAAAGGCATGGCAAGGCATACAGGCTCTATCTCTGTCAGAAGATAGTCTTTATCATACTTGAAAACATACTCACGGGGATGATCGGTTTCCGTCATAATTCCCGCATATTTCCTGTTTATCAACACCTTACACCGTCTCATAACTTATAAATCCAGATCCTTTAATGTTATCTTTATTTGAAGTCCCATCGTGTCAAGCAGGGATAAGATGGTAGAGATTTTGGGATTTCCCTCCCCTCGCTCCACCGCCACCACTGTATTGAGACCGACTCCCGCAAGGAGTGCCAGAGTTTGCTGGTCGATCTTCAACGCCTTGCGCCTTGTCTTTATCACATAACCCAATTCTTTTTTATCCATAACATGTTGAAATCACAGTATAGTGTGATTCTATGGCAAATTTAAGAAAAAAAAATGAATCACGCAAGCAAAATCACATTACACTGTGATTTTTATCACTTCACCTTGACCTCGAGAGGATGCTGGAGTGCGTCATGGAAACCCTCAAGGTATTCGGTCCAGGCATTCATGTCCTTCACTCCTCCTTTGCTCCAGCCTGAACCCCAGTAATACACGTAGTTCTCGCCGGGCTTGTAGGAGGTACGAGACATTATGTGTCCTACGGCATCCCCTACAATGGGATCAAGACCCTCATATACTAAGATCTCAGGCTCCTCTACATTTACGATCCCTATATAGATCGTGCCGTTGTCATTCGCCGGATTGTCTGTCAGGTCGGCATAAGCTAAGTATCGCTTCCCTTCATCTAATACATACTCGTCAGGATTCTGCTTATGCACCACGATACCATTCACAAGCCCCTGTTCCTTCGACAGACCCTCATAGCTCACCTCTGTCCTGTTGAGCCATGAACCCTTGTCGAGCGTTATGATCCTTGTCTCCACTACGCCCTCGTCATCGCCGACAGTTTCCGGATAGCAGGTGAGCTTCGCCGTCATGCGCAGCGGACCGTTCTCAATTATGTCGCATTCCTGATATGCACATGGATAAGCGATTTCACCGGAAGGCAATACAAGGGCAGTCATGCCGGCTCCTAACGTATGCCCTACCGTGTAGACATCCATCCAGTTGCCGTAGTCCTTATGATAGGAAATCTTGCCTGCCATATGGTCGTCATAGCGCGACGCAAGCACCGGATAGTCCACCGATTTAGTCCATATGTCGTATCCGCTCACGTTTCCGCCCCCCTTGCGGTAGGAGGGTCCGTAAAGCCGGTAGCCTCCACGGTCGTTTTCCC
>CAMWIF010000360.1 GCA_947174225.1 uncultured Porphyromonadaceae bacterium
CGTCAGAACCTCGTTGAATGTTTTCCCGAGAAATCGCCTAAGGAAATCAAAAAAATAGAGAAAGCCTTTTACCGTAATTTCCTCGACAACATCTTAGAAGCAGCCAAAATGGGTTCTATG
Organism: uncultured Porphyromonadaceae bacterium; assembly: GCA_947174225.1. Taxonomy (GTDB): domain Bacteria; phylum Bacteroidota; class Bacteroidia; order Bacteroidales; family Muribaculaceae; genus Lepagella. The sequence goes on from CAMWIF010000360.1 coordinate 121, forward strand.
TCATCGGAAGAGATTAGCAAACGTATGAGGTTCCCAAACGTCGAAGAGGTCAACAAAGTGCTCCGAAGCGGAAAATCGGTAGCTTTGTATTTAGGTCATTACGGCAACTGGGAATGGATTTCCTCGATGCCTCTACACCTTACAAAAGGAGCCGTGACAGCCCAGATATACCATAAGCTCACAAATCCCGACATCGACCGTCTTATGCTCGAAAACCGTGCCGCACACGGCGCCACCAACGTCGAGATGCGCAAGACAGCCCGCTTCATAACCGACCTCGCCACCCACGGCAAAGAATGTATCGTAGGTTTCATAGCCGACCAATCACCGAAAAGACGCGACATCCAATATTATCTCCCTTTCCTCAACCATAAAACACCCGTGACTATCGGCACAGAAAAAATAGCCCGTCACTACGGATTCGAAACTTGGTTTGTCAATGTCAAAAAAGTGAAGAGAGGCTACTATGAAGCGGAATTTCTACTGATGAGTGCCAACCCGAAAGATCTACCGGAATATGCTCTCACCGAAATGTATTACAAAATGTTGGAACAGATGATCTGTCATCAACCGGAACTCTATCTCTGGACCCACAAACGGTTTAGATATGCAGAACTCATCTCCAATAAATAACTTATGTCATGGAATATGATTTTGTAGTGACTTGGGTCGATATGAACGACCCGAAATGGAAAGAAGAATTTTCTAAATACTCCGGGATGCAGGAGAATGAGGAGAACGGTGTAACCGACGCACGCTTCCGTGACTATGGATTTCTACGTTATTGGTTTCGTGGAGTGGAAAAATTCGCTCCTTGGGTGCGCAAAATTCATTTCGTGACCAGCGGTCAGGTACCGGAATGGCTTGACACCTCAAATCCTAAAATACATCTGGTAAAACACAGCGACTACATTCCCACTCGCTTTCTTCCCACCTACAATTCCGTGGTAATTGAACGTTACATTCATAAGATTCCCGGGCTTGCAGACCATTTTGTGTATTTCAACGACGACTTCTACATAATCAGACCTATAACTCCGGAACGTTTCTTCCGCAACGGTCTCCCCTGCGACATCGCTGCTTTTCTCTACAATCCCTCCTGGTCGCAGTGGTATAAAAGAATCAAAAACAATATACGAATCATAAACCGCCATTTCGACAAGAAAGAAGTAATGCGTCGTGACCATGACAAATGGTTTCATCCAAGTTATGGAGCACGGGCAAGATGGAATTATATTCTAAAACCTTACGGTAAGTTTATTACACTTCGCACTCCCCACAATGCCCAACCTTATCTGAAATCAACATTTAAAGAGGTATGGGCAGTGGCTGAGAAGGAGCTTACCGAAACCTCGTCCAATCGTTTTCGAACTGTCACAGACTATACACCTGAGCTTTTCCGGACATGGCAGATATGTCGTGGAAACTTTGAGCCGTATAATACGTATGCCGACACCAAGATGTTTCCCCTCATGATCAAATCTAAAAAAGCAGTTAAAGCCGTACGCGAACAGGCATACTCCCTCATATGCCTCAACGATAATAAGCATATCCGCAACTATGAAAAAGTGATGGAAAACATTAAGGAGGCATTTGAAAGCATTTTGCCAAAAAAATCATCTTTTGAGCTTTGAACGATTACGCATCTTCCGGAATAAAGGATAAGTTATGAATAAGGTCGCAGCAGAAATAATCGCGGGATTAATTCCGAATAAAATGGCACGAAACCGGTGGCGTGGCATACTACGTTTCGGTCTTACAAACGCAGTGAAACTGAAGAGAGAGATTCGGAATAACGCTACCCAACCGACCCAATACCTCACAGTGTGCGCTATAGCTAAAGATGAGGGTCCTTACTTCAAGGAATGGATAGAATGGCACCGTAAGATGGGTGTGGATAAATTCTACATCTATGATAATGAGAGCACTGACGCTACACGTGACATATTAGCTCCTTACATCGATGCCGGAATCGTGGAATACCGTTATTTTCCGGGATACAGGAAACAGTTGGCAGCTTATGACGACTGCATCAGTCGGCACAGATTCGACAGCAGATGGATTGCTTTCATTGATCTTGACGAGTTCATTGTGCCGGTAAAAGATACCAACGTTATAGACTTCCTGAAGCGTTTTGAAGATCGTCCTGTGGTAGAAATTAACTGGCTCGTCTACGGCAGTGGAGGAGCGGTAAAAAAGGAATTCGGAAGTATGATGGAGCGATTTAAAAAACATTCCAAGCCCGACCATATCCTTAACCGCCACGTGAAAAGCATTGTTGATCCACGCCGTGTGTTCTGTATGATAGGCTGCCACGAGGCGGCTCGTATATCAGGGAAAGGAGCGGATTCTCACGGCAACACTATAACACAAAGTTTCCGCGATCGTGTGCCCCAGCAGGACGTGATACGCATAAACCATTATGCGGTAAGATCGTTTGAGGAATTTCTCGAAAAACAGAACCGTGGACGTGCCAGCGGTAAGAAGAGGACGGTGAGCCGAGAGTATTTCGACGAGTATGACCTCAACGACATCGAAGACAAACGAGACTACAACCTCTGAACACTATGTTATAGTCCACTTTTTGGCAAAAGCAGCAAGACTATTTTTCAAACTTCGACTTTTCAGGAAAACGGCTCTGCAAGTAAGAGGCGGAGCGCATACGGTCAGTATCGTTGGCATATTCCGAATCATTCATACAGAACAGAAGCGGATTATAGGTAGCCAACTTCTTATAGTGCTTCGCATTGTCGATATGTACCCTCAGCGATTCCCGCTGGGACACATAGCGTACGTGGGCACGTTGCTCTGCCATAGCAGTGTAGATATAAATGGCACGTTGAATATCATTCGGTTCTCTCATATGATTTACGAAAGTTGGTGTCAATTCCTCGCGAAACATATCCGCTGTACGAATGCAGTTACTTTTCAGATAAGCATCAATGTTGTGATGGCTCTTGTCACCATAGTATTTCCCAAATTTACATTCTACCAATTTTGCAGCGTTCTGAATCCACAGATTGTAACTGCTAAGTTTCTTATGCAGCAACTTCTCCCTAAGCTTAAGTTCTAATTTTCTAAAAAGACGACGATTGACACGCACATATGGCAAACCGTCGGGAGCAAAAAAATCATCAGGAGTCACGTGACGATTGAAATACATA
>CAMWIF010000361.1 GCA_947174225.1 uncultured Porphyromonadaceae bacterium
CCTTTATAATGAGTGTAGATTTTTTCGAGAAGTTGGCGTATCTGAAGGTTGTATTTGCCGTTCTGATCCCAAAGGATGTCGCGGCCCATCTGCGCAGCCTGCGACAGATAGTAGAGCATCTTCTTCTGGTCGAGAGTGAGGCGTGAATACTCGGGCACTTCATAGCGAAGCACCTCGATGTCGGCGAAGCGGTCAACGTGGTAGTCGAAGTTCTTGTCGACCACCGCGTTTGCCTGGAAAGCGAGCATAGAAGCGAAAATTAAAGTTGAAATTTTGGTTTTCATTAATTTTAGGAATTTGTATTCAGTTTGAAAGAGTATGGAGGCGATTCAGAGCTCGCCTATCCATACTACGATTTGGAGAGTGTAGAGGCGATTCGGATATAGATTATTCTACATATAGAACGAGTCCTTTTAGATATTCACCTTCCGGATGTGAGATGTCTACGGGATGATCAGCCGGCTGGGTAAGCTGGTGAAGGATTCTCACTTTGCGTCCTGACTGCGATGCGGCGGTGAATACAGCCAGACGGAACATCTCGCGTGTCACCACCTGTGAGCAGGAGAACGTAAACAAGATACCCCCTGATTTAATCTTTTCGAATGCTTTGGCATTTAGCTTACGATAACCTATAAGACCATTCTTAAGGGCGGAACGGTGTTTTGCGAATGCCGGAGGGTCAAGTATAATTAGATCATACTTGTCTTTCTCCATATCGGCAAGGAATTTGAAGGCATCCACAGCGTGGGTCTTATGACGCGGATCGCCGGGGAAATTCAGCTCTATGTTGGCATCTGTCAAAGCTGCAGCCTTAGCCGAGGAATCAACGGAATCGACCTGCGCTGCTCCTCCACGCATTGCATACACGGAGAAGCCACCTGTGTAGCAGAACATATTGAGCACATTACGCCCGTGAGCGAATTTCTCAAGCAGGGCACGGTTTTCACGCTGATCAACAAAGAAGCCTGTCTTTTGACCTTTCAGCCAGTCGATATTAAATTTCAAACCATTCTCAATGGCTATATTTCCGTCAAACTTACCAATAAGGTAATTATTCTGGGGATCGAGACGTGCTTTATAGGGGAGTGTGGTCTCACTTTTATAGTAGACATTGCGGATACGGGCTTCCGGAATCTCGGTAAGCGCACGGGCAATTCTCATACGCTCATAGTGCATACCGGGTGAATGTGCCTGAAGCACCGCCGTGTCGCCGTAGATGTCGATAACAAGACCCGGCAGGAAGTCGCCCTCACCGTGTACAAGACGATAACAATTATTATCCGGACGGATGAGCCCGAGTGCCTGACGAAGACGGAAAGCCGCGTCAAGACGCTGCCTGAAGAAATCTTCCGGAAAGTCCCTATCGCCAAACTGGAGAAGTCGCACGGCAATGCTGCCAATCTGGAAATGTCCTATACCGAGTGCGCGTCCGTCGGCACTGAGTACTTTTACAAGTTCTCCCTCCTCAAGATCGTTTGGCAGAGTGGCAATCGCTCCTGAGAACACCCAGGGATGGTGGCGTAGGATAGATTCCTCTTTCTTTGGTTTGAGCTTTATGGTTTTCATAAGATTTGTAGTAGAGTGTTGTGGATAAAGGTGTTTATTTGAAGAGGCGGATTATGTCCATTCCATTGGCGTAGAGCAACAGGAAGATCAGGATACCCATTCCGATCATCTGAGCATATTCCATAAATTTCTCCGATGGTTTTCTGCGGGTTATAACCTCATAGAGGAGGAACATCACATGACCACCATCAAGTGCCGGAATAGGGAGAATGTTCATAAAAGCAAGTGCCACTGAGAGGAAGGCTGCGATATTCCAGAAGGCGATCCAATCCCATTTTTCAGGGAAGATGGCACCGATTGAACCGAAACCACCTACACTCTTGGCTCCCTCTTTAGTGAACACCAGTTTCATCGACTGTGCGTAGGAGGTAAGGCGGTCAGTACCGAGCTGTATGCCGCGTGGAATAGACTGGAAGAGGTTATATTTCTTCTCTTCTGCTTTGAAGAAGGCTGAAGGATCAATTTCAAGACCTACACCCATCTTGCTGCCGTCTGACAATTTCACCGGCAACACTAAAGTATCGTTAGCTACTGAATTATTACGCAGGATAGTGAGGTTGACCGTTTCTGATTCGTGTCCTGCCAATGCAGGGAGGAATACGTCAAGAGAGGGGGTCTTTACAGAATCGATAGCAAGTACTATATCGCCCGGCTCCACACCAGCCTTTGCAGCTCCTTCTCCCGGCATAACCTGGGTAATCTTTGCCGGAATACGGTATGTCATAAAGTTGATGGTGGCGGTATCGCTCTTTGCCTCTTTATCAAGACGGAAAATGAAATCCTCCGGGATCGCAATAGAAACGGTGTCTGTGCCGTTGCGGAGCACTTTCACCTCTTTTGACTGGATTATCTCCATACGTCCCTCTACCGGACTGATAAGCTCCTTGCCATCAGCCATAAGAGGTATATCGCCATCTTGGAATCCGATCTTCTTCGCCTCGCCTGAGTATGCCATACCCAATTTAGCTTCCTTGAAGGTCACGAACTTCTCTCCGGTGGCGTAGACGATGCCGGCATAAATCAGTATGGCGAGAAGGAAGTTGAAGAGCACACCGGCTATCATTATAAGGAGACGTTGCCAAGCCGGTTTTGAGCGGAACTCCCATTCCTTGGGGGGTAGTTTCATCTGCTCGGTATCCATACTCTCGTCGATCATACCGGCTATCTTGCAATAGCCTCCGAGGGGTAGCCAACCTATGCCGTACTCCGTATCGCCCCAGAAGGATTTTTTCTTAGGTTTCTCCTCCTTTGAATCATCCGGTTTTGCGTTTTCAGCAACTGTGGCGGAGTCGGAGGAGAGGTTTTTCTGCTTTCCGAGACCACCTACATATTTCTTAGGTTTCCATTTGAAAAGCTCGATCCAGGGATCGAAGAATATGTAGAACTTCTCCACTTTCACACCGAAGATTCGGGCAAAGAGGAAATGACCGAATTCGTGAATAATCACAAGTATGGCAAATGCCAGTATCAGCTGGGCTGCCTTAATAAGAAATGTTTCCATATATTGCGGTTTAGCCGCTTGTTAGTTGTTTAAAAGGTTTATATAAATGTGTCGCTGTCTTGGGAGAGAGCGTACTGACTTATCGTATGGTATTTTTCCAATTTATCGTGAAGTGTTTTTCTCCAGCCATTCATCGGCTATTTTCAAAGCCTCCTTATTAGTGGCTACGAGAGTGGCGAGATCAGGTGAAGATATATAAGGTGTCTTCTCCAT
>CAMWIF010000362.1 GCA_947174225.1 uncultured Porphyromonadaceae bacterium
GTTGAGAGCTTCGTTCTGATAGTTTATATCCATAATTTGTTTATATTTATAATTTTGAGTTATTCTTTGTTTGCATTATCTGACCTTAAAACGTTATGGGGTTGCTTTTGGTTCACGTCACTTTTGTCCTTATATTATGTTGCGGAAGAGACATCCTTGGGCAGATAAAAATATCGGCTCTATAGATATAGGAAGGGAAAATAAAACAGGCACTTCTTTTGGGGAAGTGCCTGCAGAATATAAAGAGATTTGAAAAAGATTATTCTTTATATTTCTTGAAGATGATAGACGCGTTGTGACCACCGAACCCGAAGGTATTGGAAAGAGCGGTATTTATGTCTTTCTTCTGAGCCTCATTGAAAGTGAAATTTAGATCGTAGTCAACCTCCGGATCATTGTCACCCTCCACATGGTTAATTGTAGGAGGAATGATGCCGTCAGTGATAGCTTTGACACTGAAGAGCGCCTCAAGGGCACCGGCAGCTCCGAGGAGGTGGCCTGTCATAGATTTTGTTGAACTGAGGTTCATCTTATAGGCGTGATCTCCAAATACTTTCTTTATGGCTTTAACCTCAGAGAGGTCACCGACAGGAGTAGATGTGCCGTGAAGATTTATGTAATCCAAGTCTTCAGGTTTCATACCGGCGTCTTTGAGGGCGTTCTCCATCACGAGCTGAGCACCGAGTCCTTCCGGGTGAGAAGCTGTGATGTGGTATGCATCGCCGCTCATTCCGCCACCTGCCACTTCCGCGTAGATGTGTGCGCCACGGGCCTTTGCATGCTCAAGTTCCTCAAGCACTATGGCAGCGGCACCTTCACCCACTACGAAACCGTCACGAGAGCCGGAGAAGGGGCGGGATGCGCCCTTGGGATCATCGTTACGGGTAGAGAGAGCCTTCATCGAATTGAATCCTCCAATGCCAGCCGGGAAAACGGCTGCCTCAGCGCCACCTGCCACAATAGCGTCGGCTTGACCAAGACGTATGATGTTGAAAGCATCGATAAGAGCATTGGTTGATGAAGCACAGGCAGAGACTGTGCCGTAGTTGGGACCATGGAAGCCATGATCAATGGAAATGTGTCCGGCAGCGATGTCGGCAATCATCTTAGGAATGAAGAAAGGGTTGTATTTGGGACCCTGCTCGGCACCGTTGATTGCGTAGTATCCGGCCTCCTCTTCGAAGGTATGGAGACCACCGATGCCGGCGGCAAAAATCACTCCTATGCGGTTTTTATCAACATTCTCATTCTCAAGGTCGGCATCCTCGATAGCCTCTTTGGCTGCCACAAGGGCATACATTGCATAGAGGTCGAGCTGACGCGCCTTCTTACGGTCGAAATGCTCGGCCGGATTGAAGTCTTTAACCTCGCACGCAAATTGCGTCTTGAATTTCGACGCATCGAAATGCGTGATCGGTCCCGCTCCGCTGACGCCGTTGAGAGCATTTTTCCATGCTGTCTCGACATCATTGCCTATAGGAGTGAGCGCACCGAGTCCGGTTACTACAACTCTTTTTAATTCCATATCGCGATAAACGTGGGATTGGGTTTCTGATTAGTTCTGGTGAGCCTCGATGTAAGAGATAGCGTCGCCTACAGTTGTGATCTTCTCAGCATCCTCATCAGGAATTGTGATGCCGAATTCTTTCTCGAACTCCATGATGAGCTCTACAGTGTCGAGTGAATCTGCACCGAGATCTTTGCTGAACTCAGCAGTCGGTGTAACCTCGTTTTCGTCAACAGTCAGTTTGTCAACGATGATAGCCTTAACTCTTGAAGCTATATCTGCCATAACTTTTGATAATTTGTGTTGATTAAATAAAAGAATTTACGTATTTTCAGGCTGCAAAGTAAAGGAAAAAAATCCACATACGGAAATATTTCAGCGATTTTTGCACGAAAAAGTTGTTTTTGTGCAAAAATCGCTGAAATATTACTCTGAAATGTTGGTCTCAGACCATAATTTATTCTGTCGCTCGGCTCAGTCGTTTATTCTACCGTCCAAGTTTCAGTGGTGCGAAGTATCATATCACGCAGAGAAGAAAAGCCTTTCTTTGCCTTTACCTCTGCCACTTGTGCCTCAACATCGGCTTCATAAGAGGGAGCCTCGACGTCGCGTATCACGCCTAAGGCAAGCGGAAGGTCATGGCCGTCCATAAGGGCAAGCTGGCGATGCAGGATGTCGTCTTCGGTATGGGCGTCATGCACGAGCACATCGTCGAGGGTGTAGCCATCTTCTCCGATAGTCACAGCCTTAAGCCTGAATCCGTCGCGCACAAGTCCCTTCTCATTGTCCTTGCCGAAGAGCATCTTTTCTCCCTGGTGGAGAGTGATGGTGCGTTCGGCGCGAACTGCTTTGTCGGAAAGCCATGTGTGGATGCCGTGGTTGAAGATCACACAGTTCTGAAGCACCTCTACCACAGCCGTGCCTTTATGGCGTGCCGCTGCCACCATGATTTCGCGTGTGGTGTCGAGAGTGATGTCAAAGCCACGGGCAAAGAATTTTCCGCGTGCGCCAAACACTAACTCTGCGGGGATGAAGGGATCCTCGGTGGTGCCGTAGGGTGATGACTTCGACACGAAGCCACGGTCAGATGTAGGAGAGTACTGTCCTTTTGTAAGACCGTAAATCTTGTTGTTGAAGAGAAGTATGTTGATGTCGATGTTGCGGCGCAGGGCATGGATAAAATGGTTACCTCCGATTGCGAGGCCGTCGCCGTCACCTGAAATCTGCCATACGGTAAGGTCGGGACGGGCAGTCTTGACGCCCGTGGCGATGGCTGCTGCACGTCCGTGAATGGTGTGCATGCCGTAGGTGTTCATATAATAGGGAAGGCGCGAGGAGCATCCTATGCCCGAAATTACAGCGGTGTCTTTAGGAGCCACTCCCACTTCGGCCATAGCCTTGTGGAGCACGTTGAGGATAGCGTGGTCGCCGCATCCGGGGCACCAGCGTGCTGTCTGCTCATTCTTGAAATCGCCGGCGGCGAAAGTCGGTTGCTTTATATCTTCCATAAGGTTATGCTTCAGCTATAAGGTTATTAACTCCGTCTACAATCTCTTTGACGAGGAACGGCTGCCCCTCAATCTTGTTAATGCGCAGAATCTCCTTGCCCGGCATATGCATCTGGAGATAGTCGGCAAACATACCGGTGTTGAGCTCGGCTACGATGATACGGTCATACTTGCCGAGAAGCTCAAGGGCATTCTTGGGGAGAGGATTGATGTAGCGGAAATGAGCGAGTGCCACGGG
>CAMWIF010000363.1 GCA_947174225.1 uncultured Porphyromonadaceae bacterium
GAGATATATGATGTGCCGGGCATAGAGAAGGGGAAGGTGAATCTGCCAGAGATCGGAAAGAAAGATGAAGAGGGCAATATATCCGGAAAGCTTGAGCAGGTAGCTACATATAAGGAGTATTCGCAGGAGTTTGATAAGGGCATGATGCAGATGCTTGAGGAGATATTCTCACCGGAGCCCTTCAGGGCATGCGATGAGGAACGTTGCGGTTTCTGTTCATTCCGGGCATTATGTAGACGATAAAATGTAAAAATGGTATTAAAAAGTGGAGAAATGGTTAGTGGCGTTAATTAGGGTTATGCAAAATACACAAAAAATGTGAAAAAAAGAGGTTGATATTTGGAGCAAAAGAAATAAAATGCTATATTTGCATAATAAAGTTGCTGAGAGCTATGTGGCACTTGCAGCCACCCTCTCTCCGTCGATAGCCAAGGCACTGATAAATAACCTATACAGATTAACAAATAACTTAACACCACATAAGGATGAAAAAAATATTACCTTACGCGTTTGTGGGAATGTTAAGCATTTCGCTGCCAACTATGCTGAGGGCTGGAAATATCCCGCAGTATAAGTTCAGCTACGAAAATGCAGAGGAGTTTATCCATCTTGAGAATCCGACTATTGTTAAGTCGACATTCGTAAAGAAAGCACTCCTTTTCCCCGACGGCAAAGAACATAATGATTTAGCTTACACGGGTCCCGGTTTCCCTATCGGCTTCACTTTCCGTTTGGGAGGACAGGATTTTACCCAGTTTGCCATTGACAATTTAGGTGCCATCTATTTAGGCACTGAGGAGGATGGCATTGTATTCCGTGGTCAGAACTCTATGATGTTTGCCAAGAATCTTCCCCGTGAACTTGACTTGGCGGATGAGTTCTATTTAGGCATGATCATAGGAGGTGTGCTGCAGGAATTCCGCAGTGCCGACAAAACCTTGGGCGAGTTGAAACCTCAGGTTGGTTATTCTCTTCTTGGAGAGGAGGGCAACCGAGTGCTTGTAGTGGAATACCGTAACATGGCTCCGGAAGGGGAGAAGGCAGGAAAAGCCGCTCATTACGATCTTCAGCTGCGTCTTTATGAAGCCGACAGCCATTTTGAAATCGCTTTCAACGAGGTTGTATCGCCGGAAAAGAATTATATGTTCCGCACCGGTGTGAGAGGTTTTGAGATTGAAGACGGCATATTGCTCACTTCCCGTTCCTTAGGTCAGGAGCCTAAGATAAGCACATACAGATATGGTGATTGGGATGTTCCTAACAGCGAGGGAATGTGGACTGTGCATTGGAATGGAGAGGATGATTATGACAACTACTATAAGCCTGTATATTCGTTCTATCCTGAGACCGACGCTACGGCTCCTAAAGAGGCTCCTGCCAATTTAGAGGTAAGGCAGGAAGAGGATTCCGCTTTCATCACCGTGAAGCGTGCAGCTGATGCCGATGCCACAGTGGTGCTTTATTCCGAGACACCCTTTACCGAGGCTGATTTCCCGGAGGATGGCGTCACTTTCCGTTCGCAGGGCAAATTCGGTGATTACATTACCACAATTGGCAATGCCACAGTGCTTTATTATGGCAATACTGAGGATATTGAGCTTGAGCTGCCCGGCATAGAGAGCTCCAAGGACTATTATTTTGCGGCTTTAAGTGCTAATGGTTATCCGGCTTTTAATAAGAGTAACGTTGCCGAGGCTCTACTGTCGACTTCACAGGCTGCCCCCAAGCGTCTGGCAGCGCAAGCCACAGGCATAAATTCTGTGAAATTGACATGGGAGGCTGATGACCCTGTAATCATAGCAGTGTCAAACATCAGCAGTGGCTTAAAGACCATTCCTTATTTAGGTGAATTCGGACGCCCTGAAGCAGATGTTAAAGTTGGCGACGAGCTTCCCAACTATGGAAAGGTTATCTACGTCGGCAATGCCAGCGAGTTTGAGTGGGAAGATGCACCGGCAAATATAATAAACTATTTCGCTGCCTGGACAGTGAGAGAGGGTAGGGTGTCAGCCCTATTGACTCCAGCACATGTCTGCACACTTCCTTCGATGCCTTACAATGCTTATCTGGAGAATTTCCCGACCTATGTGGTTCCTGACATCCTTGACATTAAGTCTTCAGTCAATGCAGAGGTTCTAAGTGTCTACGACCGTCTTGGCGATGATGTACGTGCTCTACATATTACTTTGACACCGGGTACTCCTATAGAGTTCTACCTTCCCGAACTTGATTTGACCGATGAAGATGCTGACCTGAAATTCGATTACGCACTGGAGACTTTCCGTGGCTACTCAGATTCTGATGGCGGTGTACCTATATCCCAAGGCAACGAGCCAGGTCATTTTGATTCGGGTGCTCTTGAGATAGTGGTAAGTGATGGCGCAGCTGCAAAAGTGGTGGAGACCATCAAGGACTACAATGGCAGCATGGAAGTAAATGGTTTAGGAGGCTTCATTTCTGCCACTTCAACTTTTGAGCCGATTACAGTAGATTTGAGTTCTGTAAAGTCGAAAGCAAAAGTGGGCTTCAGAGCAGAAACAAGTATACTATCAGATCTTTATCTTAAAGACATTAGAGTGGCTCGTAAAGGAGAAAGCTCTGTTGAGGTGATTTCTCCCGAATCTATCGGTATGATTAAGGGTGGCGTCGGTGAGATTACCATTATGTCTCCCGTTGCCGAGACTCTGAACGTCTACTCAATTGACGGACGCTTAGCCGCCACAGTGGCCATGACAGCCGGCGAAATAAATTCGGTTGCAGTGGCTCCCGGCATTTATATCGTGAAGGGTATAAAGGTTGTAGTAAAATAATACGTTGTCTTGAATAAAAGGTATATCAGGGTTTTCCTTGGTATACCTTCTTTCACATAATAGGATTAGGATACACACTTTTTTATTAAAATCTAAATATTAACCAACATGAAAAGAATTTCCTTAAAGGAGATGCTGGCAATGGCTACCGTGGTCACGACGTGCAGCGTAGCTTATGCCGCCCCCGAGGCCAATATCGTCATGACATGGCCGGTCGGACCGCAGGAAGTCGAGAACATCTATTTCATTGAGACGGAATGGAGCGAGGCTGTAAATGCGGACACTGAGATGGTTCTTACCCTTAACAGGGTTACCGACGGAACAATGGAACCGGTTATGACCGGAAAATTTGTCAAGGCCGATGAAGCCACCAACACTTGGAATATCCAGCTTGAGGATCTTATCGACGTTCCGGGCTCGTATAGTCTTACAA
>CAMWIF010000364.1 GCA_947174225.1 uncultured Porphyromonadaceae bacterium
ATGAAGCAGCTCAACATCAACGCCGTGCGCACCTGCCACTATCCCGACGACAAGCTCTGGTATGATCTCTGCGACAAATACGGTCTTTACGTGGTGGCAGAGGCGAATGTCGAGAGCCACGGTATGGGCTACGGCGACAAGACCCTTGCCAAGGATCCCGCTTACGCCAAGGCTCATATGGAGCGCAACGAGCGTAACGTGGAGCGCAACTTCAACCATCCCTCAATCATCTTCTGGAGTCTCGGCAACGAGGCAGGCTATGGTCCCAACTTTGAGGAGGCTTACAAATGGGTAAAGGCTGAAGATCCAAGTCGTGCCGTGCAGTATGAGCAGGCAGGTATGGACAAGATGACTGATATCTTCTGCCCGATGTATTACGGCTACGAGGGTATGGAAGCATACGGCAAGAACAAACCCACCTCCAAGCCTCTCATCCAATGTGAGTATGCCCACGCTATGGGTAATTCAATGGGTGGTTTCAAAGAGTATTGGGACCTTATCCGCACATATCCCAACCTCCAGGGTGGCTTTATCTGGGACTTCGTTGACCAGGCAGTGCGCACCACTGGCAAGGATGGTGTGGAAATCTACGCTTACGGCGGCGACTTCAACGATTACGACGCTTCCGACGGCAACTTCTGTGTGAACGGTATCGTAAACCCCGACCGTATTCCCAATCCCCACGCCGACGAGGTGTCTTACTATTACCAAAATATCTGGACTACACCTTCCGACCTCTCCAACGGTAAGATGAAAGTGTATAATGAGAACTTCTTCCGTGACCTTTCTGACGTGACTCTCAACTGGGTACTCCTCAACAACGGTGTGCCTGTGCGTGACGGTAGCATTGACAATATCAGCGTGGCTCCCGGTGCCACCACCGACATCACCGTGCCTTACGGCAAGATCTCAGATCAGGGAGAATGGGCACTCAACCTCTATTATAACCTCAAACATGCTGATGGGCTCCTCCCCGCAGGACACACCATCGCCCGCCAGCAGTTCATCCTCAACGATGTTAAGGGTGACGTAACAATCGCTAATCCTATCGAGAACAATCTTGGAGAAATCAAACCTGAAATCGTCAATAACCAGCGCAACTATCTTATCGTTAAGGGTAACGATTTCACTGTAGAGTTCAACAGATGGACTGGCTATATGAGTAAGTATGAGGTAAAGGGCACTCAGATGATTGCTGAAGAGGGTCAGCTTACTCCTAATTTCTGGAGAGCCCCGACCGACAACGACTACGGCGCAGGTCTCCAGCACAAGTATGCAGCCTGGAAGAATCCTGAGATCAAACTCGAATCGCTCAACGCAGAGATGGAAAACGGTCTCGCTGTTGTGAAAGCTAAATATTCTATGCCGGGAGTGAAGGCACAGCTCGCCCTCACCTACACCATCAACGGTGCCGGTGCCGTGCAGGTTAACCAAACTCTCACTGCCGACAAGACCGCCGAGGTTTCAGGTATGTTCCGCTTCGGTATGCAGATGCAGATGCCCGAGGCGTTCAGCAGCATCGAATATTACGGACGTGGCCCGATTGAGAACTATGCCGACCGCAATCACTCAACTCTCGTAGGTATCTACAACCAGAAGGTTGCCGACCAGTTCTATCCCTATGTTCGTCCGCAGGAGACAGGCACAAAGTCTGACATCCGCTATTGGAAGCAGCTCAACAACTCCGGCAACGGTCTCGAATTCATCTCAGAGAATCCCTTCTCCGCATCGGCTCTCAACTACTCTATCGAAAGTCTCGACGGCGGTCTGAACAAAGCCAACACCCACTCTGCGGAAGTTAAGAAGGTAGACTACACCAACCTTCTCATCGACAAAGCACAGATTGGTCTTGGCTGCGTCAACAGTTGGGGTGCAATGCCGCTCAAGGAGTACCTCCTCCCCTACGGCGACTACAGCTTCACCTTCGTGATGAAGCCCGTCTTCCACCAGCTTCACAACTAATCAGCGCATAAACTGTCAACCAACAACACCTCTTCCAAAAGCGTTGATAACCACCAATAAAACAGCCTGTGGCCTCTTATATGAGACCACAGGCTGTTTTATTTCATCATCTTAACATCTTTCTATCCGGATTAGCTCATCTATCCGGATTAGCTCACATTGTCTATGACAATATCGGCATCCACATCCCATATTTCAAACTACCTTCTCCTATCTCCCTCTATATCAAACACAGAATCGTCACCTACAACAAAGTAACTCTCGCAAACATACACAAATGGCTAAACAGAGCATACGTCACACAAACAAAGTAACAAGAGTAAAAAATGTTACACATAATACGATAAACCAACCAATCTTCCGTTATTTTAATGATTACACAGTTTCTAAGAAACTAAAATAATTAACTGTCTATATGGAAGCTGCAACAATCACACAGTTCTACATAGAGCCTGTCTCAAAACAAAATCTATATAGAAACCGAAGCAATTGCACACTTCTACATAAAGGCTGCAACTATTATACATTTCTACATCTAAATTGATCTGATGAGATAATATTTACATATACAACTAACCAATATCATATATGATTTCTTTTCTTATAGCACTCGCAGCTCTCATAGGTGGCTACTTCATCTATGGAGCGTTTGTGGAGAGGGTGTTCTCAAGCGACGCAAACCGCCTTACCCCCGCCTCCACAATGGCTGACGGAATCGACTATGTGGCATTGCCAACATGGAAAGTGTTCCTTATCCAATTTCTTAACATCGCCGGAGTAGGTCCTATCTTCGGTGCGATCATGGGCGTGATGTACGGCCCTGCCGCCTTCCTCTGGATTGTATTGGGTACCATATTCGCCGGAGCCGTCCACGACTTCATGTCAGGTATGATTTCCGTACGTATGGGTGGCAAGTCCCTCCCGGAGATTGTGGGCAGCGAACTCGGCAACAAGATAAAGATGGTGATGAGCGTATTCACCTGTGTACTCCTCGTGATGGTGATTGCAGTGTTCGTACGCACTCCTGCCAACCTCTTAGCTACCCTGACACCTGACCATCTCAACGCCACTTTCTGGGCAGTATGCATATTCCTTTATTATATCCTCGCTACACTCCTCCCCGTCGACAAGCTTATCGGTAACCTTTACCCCGTGTTCGGTTTTGCCCTACTTTTTATGGCAGCCGGCATAATGGGGTATATGATTTTCAACGGCATCAACATTCCCGACGGCTTTTCAGAAGGTCTTTTCAACCGTCATCCCGCCGGAGAGGCAGCCCC
>CAMWIF010000365.1 GCA_947174225.1 uncultured Porphyromonadaceae bacterium
GTTCTAACCCTCGAAATTATGAAAACAACAACGTTAAACTGTATCTTTAGAAATCTGTCTGCTTTCCTTATCGTAATAGCTTTCCTCTCCCCCCTCTATGTCTGTGCATCTGATGGTCGGCATCCCTCCGACAAATCCGACGAAAAGAATATTACCGTCGAAGAGCTACGTATCGCTGAAGAGACCGTTGGGAATCCGGAATCAGACCAATATGACGAAGACAAGTTCTGCGATGTGCTACGCAAAGCCATTGACTCCGACATCCTTAATGAGGCAGACCGATTGAGAGCCACATATAGAATAGAAATAGCGGCAAAAAACCGTCCCGGCACCACTGCCTCCGATTTCAACTTCTTGACACGCTACGGCAAACACTGCAATCTTCTCGGTTTCAAGGCTTCCAAACCGATTCTTCTCTTTTTCTATGACCCTGATTGCGACCACTGTATGCAAACCATAGCACAGCTTAAGCAGTCGGCTGTTCCCGACAAGGCAGAAGTAGTGGCGATTTACGCGGAGGAGGACCGTGAGCGTTGGGAAGAGACAAATTCTCAATTACCCGAAAACTGGACTGTAGGCTATGCGTTAGATCCTATTCAGGATGACGAAACCTATATTTTCCTCACCTCTCCTACCCTTTATTTACTCACTCCACAAAAAACTATATTGCTGAAAGACACAACTCTTCCGGCAATTGAAGAAACATTATTTACGCTGGGACAAAATACCCCCGACAAAGATAAATAATTTGCATTTAAGGCTTTTTTTTCTTAACTTTACACAAAATTCCACTTTTTTCAGACAATGGCCGAAGAAATTGATATCAACGAAAACGATAGAGAACCGATTGGCAAACGTACTGTGCTCTCCGGAATGTTCCGCGACTGGTATCTTGAATATGCCAGCTATGTGATTCTTGAACGTGCCGTCCCCCACATCGAGGACGGGCTTAAACCTGTGCAACGACGCATCCTACATTCGATGCAGACCCTCGATGACGGACGTTTCAATAAGGTAGCCAACATCGTGGGCAATACCATGCAGTATCACCCTCACGGAGATGCCTCGATCGGCGATGCCCTCGTGCAGCTCGGCCAGAAAGAATTGCTGATTGACACACAGGGAAACTGGGGCAATATACTTACGGGCGACTCTGCCGCCGCTCCGCGTTATATAGAGGCTCGTCTCTCCGAATTTGCACTCGAAACCGTTTTCAGTCCTAAGATAACCGAATGGACCCCCTCTTACGACGGCCGTAAGAAGGAGCCCGTGACTCTCCCCGTAAAATTTCCCCTCCTTCTCGCCCAGGGTGTGGAGGGCATCGCGGTTGGTCTGTCTTCCAAGATACTGCCCCACAACTTCAACGAAATCTGCGACGCTGCCATAGCGGCTCTCAAAGGAGAGGAAGTGAAGCTCATACCCGATTTCCAGACAGGAGGACTTCTCGACGCATCCAGATATAACGACGGTGCCCGTGGCGGAAGCGTGAAAGTGAGAGCTAAAATCGAAAAGATTGACAATAAGACCTTAGCCATCACTGAGCTGCCCTACGGAAAAACCACCACTACCCTGATCACCTCCATTCTTTCAGCTATGGAGAAAGGGAAGATAAAAATAAGGAAGGTAGACGACAATACCTCTGCCACAGCCGAGATACTGGTACACCTCATACCCGGCACATCCTCCGACAAAGCCATCGACGCGCTCTATGCCTTCACAGACTGTGAGGTGAGCATTTCGCCCAACTGCTGCGTGATTGTAGACCGAAAACCGCGTTTTATGTCGGTGAGCGAACTGCTGCGCTTCTCCGTAGAGCATACCCAAAGTCTCCTCCGCAAGGAATTGGAGATAAAACTCACCGAAACCCACGAGACCCGTCTTTACTGCTCTTTGGAGAAGATATTCATAGAGGAACGCATATATAAGGATAAGGAGGTGGAGGAAGCCCGTGATATGGATGCGGCGATAGCGCACGTTAACAGCCGTCTCGACCCATTTAAAAAAGCCTTCTTCCGTGAAGTTACCCGTGACGATCTCGTGCGTCTCTGGGAGATAAAGATGGGGCGTATCCTCAAATTCAATTCCGAAAAGGCAAACGAGCGCATCGCCAACCTCCAGAAAGATATTGACCGCCTACAGTTTGACCTTGATCATATGGTCGAATACACGACAGCGTGGTACAAGCATCTCAAGGAGAAATACGGCGAGGCTTTCCCGCGTCGCACTGCTCTGCGCGGATTCGACTCCATCGAGGCAGCCAAAGTGGCTGAAGCCAACAAGCGTCTCTATTTCGACAAAGCCGGAGGCTTCTTGGGCACAGCCCTTAAAGACAACGAATTTCTCTTCACCTGCTCCGACATCGACGACATACTGCTCATATATAAGGATGGCACATATAAATTAGTGAAGGTGCAGGACAAGCTATATGTCGGAAAGAAGATAATACACATCGGACTCTTCAAGAAAGGTGACAAACGCACCGTCTACAATGTGATATACCGCAACGGTCCCAAAGATGCCTATTCCTATAAGAAACGTTTCTTCATCACCGGACTCACACGCGAGAAGGAATACAACATCACCAAAGGACTTCCCGGCTCACGTGTGGAATGGCTTACATGTAATCCCAACGGCGAGGCAGAGATTGTGAAAGTAATGCTTAAGGACGAACCCAATGAAACGGGTCGTCGCCCACGTGTAAAGGAAGTAATTGTGAATTTCGCCGACCTCGACATCAAGGGCAAGGAATCCTTAGGCAACCTTGTCACCAAATATCAGGTTGACGATGTGCGCCTCGTGGAGAAAGGCTCCAGCACCCTCGGAGGACGTGAGGTTTGGTTCGACCGCGACGTGCTCCGCCTCAACTACGACGGAAGGGGTGAAAGCTTAGGTATATTCCAAGGAGAGGATCAGGTGCTCATAATCACCAAGACCGGTGAATTTTTCACCTCATCCTATTCGGATGCCAATCACTATGACGACAACATTCTGCGTATCGAGAAATTCGACCCTCATAAGGTGTGGACTCTCGCTCTCAACGATGCCACCCTCGGTTTCCCATATCTGAAGCGCTTCACTTTCGAGCCGTCGGCAAAGCCCCAGAGATTTGTGGGCACCGATGCCGCGTCGAGCATCATAGTGTTGACCGACACCTACTATCCGCGCCTTGAAGTGACCTTCGGAGGCAACGATGCCGTGCGTCCCGCCTTGGAAATAGATGCTGAGGAGTTTATAGGAG
>CAMWIF010000366.1 GCA_947174225.1 uncultured Porphyromonadaceae bacterium
CCCCTTTCTCCCGTGAGAAAAAATAGAATAAGCCTGATTTTTGCAATAAAGGGGGTCGAGATGCTTAAAAGAGGCAAAAAGAGGGCGCAGAAATTGTAGATGTCATTTTTTTTTGTATTTTTGCACCCTTGTTGTAGTCCGCCCCCTATACGGGACGTGCTCTGCTACAAGACGTGTCATAACTACATCTTGTGTAGAAATTACACTGATGGGTTGTGATAGGTTGGGATAGTATGGAAAATGTAAATATAATTTATATTATATATTTGATGATTGGATTTGAAGTAAAAGATGTGGAGCTTCCTAAGCTCGACTATGCTAAGGTGGATCGCTGGCTCGGAGAGGTGGCGGCTGCCCACGACCGCAGGATAGGCAATGTGAATTACCTCTTCTGCGACGATAAGGAAATTCTTCGGGTTAACCTCGAATTTCTCCGTCACGATTATTATACAGACATCATAACCTTCGACTATTCGCATCGCGATAAGATAGGAGGCGACATATTCATTTCGCTCGACACTGTGGCAAGCAACGCCGCAGAGATAGGGGTGAGCTATGACGAGGAACTTCTGCGCGTGATTGCCCACGGTGTGCTGCATCTTTGCGGAATCGACGATAAGGGTCCCGGCGAAAGGGAGATTATGGAGAGGGCGGAAAATGAGGCTCTCGAAATCTGGAAGAGCTGTTAGAAGGCTCTTCCCAAAAAATTGGAACGATATTTGATATAAGATGAAGTTTGATTACGATGTCATAGTTATCGGAGCGGGTCACGCCGGCTGTGAGGCTGCCGTGGCTTCAGCACGTCTCGGTGTCGAGACGCTGCTCATAACAGCCGATCTCAACAAGGTGGCACAGATGTCGTGCAACCCTGCCGTAGGTGGAATTGCAAAGGGTCAGATTGTGCGTGAGATTGACGCCTTGGGAGGGCAGATGGGCATCATTGCCGATAAGACAGCTATCCAGTTCCGTATGCTCAACCGCTCCAAGGGTCCGGCGGTGTGGTCGCCCCGTGTGCAGAGCGACCGCAGCCGTTTCATCGACGAATGGCGTAAGGTGCTTGAAAATACTCCTCACTTGTCGCTCTTTCAGGATATGGTGGTGGGTTTGGAGTTTGAAACTGTCAATGACAAAAAACAGATAAGCGGAGTGGTGACTGCGCTCGGCTTTAAATTCACTGCCAAGAAGGTTGTTCTCACCGCCGGTACATTCCTCAACGGACTGATGCATTTCGGAGCTACACAGATTGAGGGTGGCAGAATCTCGGAGCAGGCTTCGAAGGGACTGACGGAGCAATTGCGTGAAATCGGTTTCTCGGCTCTGAGAATGAAGACCGGCACGCCGGCACGAGTGGATGCTCGCTCGATTGACTTTTCAATGACAGAACG
The DNA here is from genome assembly GCA_947174225.1 of uncultured Porphyromonadaceae bacterium. Classification (GTDB taxonomy): domain Bacteria; phylum Bacteroidota; class Bacteroidia; order Bacteroidales; family Muribaculaceae; genus Lepagella. The sequence continues at coordinate 1,386 of CAMWIF010000366.1, forward strand.
TCAGGATGGCGATGACAAGGTTACGGTCGTGGCTGCTGAGGATTCTGCTGCTGAGACAGTGGTGGAACTTGTGGAACGGGATTTCCATAAATTCTCTTTTCTCCCTAATGTGGAGCGCACGCTCAAACCTCGAAGCTGTTTTATCGTACACACCAATCCGGAGGTACACACAATCCTGCACGACAACTTGGAATACTCACCTCTGTATAACGGACAGATAAAAAGTATCGGTCCGCGTTATTGCCCGAGCATCGAAACGAAGATTGTAACCTTCGCCGATAAGGAGAGTCATCAGCTTTTCCTTGAGCCGGAGGGGGAGACTACTCAGGAATTTTATATAAACGGTTTCTCAAGCTCGTTGCCTTGGAAGGTGCAGCTTGAAGCTTTGCAGCGAGTGCCGGCTTTGCGCGACGTGCATTTTTATCGCCCCGGCTATGCGATAGAGTATGACTATTTCGACCCGACCCAGCTAACTCACGACCTCCAGACAAAATTGGTGGCGGGATTGTATTTCGCCGGCCAAGTGAACGGCACCACCGGATATGAGGAGGCGGCAGCCCAAGGACTGATGGCAGGAGTGAACGCGGCTCTTGCGGTGAAGGGTGAGGCTCCGTTGGTTCTCGGACGTGATGAGGCGTATATCGGTGTGTTGATCGACGACCTCGTTACGAAAGGTGTGGATGAGCCTTACCGTATGTTTACCTCACGTGCCGAATACCGCATACTGCTCCGGCAGGATGATGCCGATATGCGTCTCACTCCAAAGGGTGCTGCCATAGGGTTGGCAAGCGTGGAGCGTTTGCAGGCTATGGAGACTAAAAGGGTGGAACGCGACAGCCTCATTGAGTGGTGTGAGAATTTCACCGTCAAGATGGGCGACAAGATAAATGCCCGATTGGTGGAATTAGGCACGACGCCGCTCTCGGCTTCAATCAGACTCGTGGAGCTTCTGAAGCGTCCGCAGCTTAATTTCGAAAATCTCTCCAACATCATCTCGCGCCTTCGTCATCGCATAGAGGAGCTGCCTGAGCTGAGAAGGAGAGAGATAGTGGAGGCTGCCGAGATACTCATAAAGTATGGTGGCTACATAGCCCGAGAGAGAGAATTGGCAGAGAAGTCGAAACGGCTCGAATATGTGAAGCTGCCCGATGGAATCGACTATAATTCGATATTGTCGCTCTCTACAGAGGCTCGACAGAAGCTCACTGCCATCCGTCCTGCCACCATCGGTCAGGCTTCAAGAATACCGGGAGTATCGCCAGCCGATATAAACATTCTCCTCGTGCTACTTCATCGGTGATACCGAAAAAATGATGTTTCACGTGAAACAATTTCGAGGAACATCTCCGATGATATGGAAGAAAATTCAATTTCAGAAACAATAAATAAACAACTATGGAACTCGAACAACTCAAATCAATGATCCGCGATGTGCCCGATTTCCCGTCGAAAGGCATAATCTTCCGCGACCTTACTACAATGCTGAAAAACGGTGAAGCCCTTCAGGTGATGAGCCGTGAACTTGCCGACCTCTACAAAGACAAGGGGGTGACAAAGGTAGTGGGCATAGAATCTCGCGGTTTCATCGGGGGCAGTATCCTTGCCTATGAACTTGGCTGTGGATTCGTACCTGCCCGTAAACCCGGCAAGCTCCCTTCGGTGACTGTGAAAAAGGCATACGCCAAAGAGTATGGGGTAGACACTATCGAACTCCACAGCGATGCCATCTGCTCCGACGATGTGGTGGTGCTCCACGATGACCTCCTCTCTACCGGCGGCACAATGGAGGCTTGCTATGAACTTGTGAAGAGCATGACCCCAAAAAAGATTTACATAACCTTCGATGTGGCG
>CAMWIF010000367.1 GCA_947174225.1 uncultured Porphyromonadaceae bacterium
CACTCCTTATGCTCGACTTATTCTCAAAGGTGTCACACGTATTGGCCGTCCGATGCAAGACGTGCTCGTGGCTATTGAGAGCACTGGGAATATTGAGGTGGCTAAGCTTGGCAAGGGTTTCACTTGGCTCTCCACTACTGCTGCAGGTGCTCCAATGCTTGGATTCCTTGGCACTGTCACCGGTATGATCGAGGCTTTCTATGCCCTCGCTATGGCAGGCTCCGGAGCAAATATCATCGTCCTTTCAAGTGGTATTTATCAGGCTCTGGTCACTACTGTGGCAGGTCTTATCGTCGGTATTGTTGCCCTTTTCGCCTACAACTTCCTCGTTTCACGCGTAAATCGTGTGATGACCGGAATGGAGACTAAGACTATGGAATTCATGGATCTCCTAAACGAGCCCGCCGCCTAAATCGTAAAACGTACAACGCTTAACGTACAACGCAAACATGGCACTCAAACGCTCATTCCAGAGTCTCGACACATTCTCGATGTCGTCGATGACTGATGTGATATTCCTCTTGCTAATTTTCTTTATGGTGACTTCGACGCTCATTTTCCCTGCGGCTATCGACGTCAACCTTCCTCAAAGCTCTGAGCAGACTTCCAAGAAACCACTTACTGAGGTGTATGTGGATTCCCTTTCTCAGTTCTTCATTGTGATGGATCGCACTGACTCTGTGCCCGGAAACTCTATTCCGCGTGCTGTAAGCCGGGAGGAGCTGATATCAGCTTTGACTCTTATCCAGCAGCAAGATTCCACACGCGGTATAGCCCTTTATGCTGATGAGAAAGTGGAATATGGCAAAATTGTAGAAATCCTCGATATGGCAGCCCGTCGCAACATGAAGATGGTGCTTGCCACTAAAGCACTTCAGGAAAGCCCGGCTTCCGAAGTTGAATCTCCTAAGTAATCAGAAGAATGTATCATATCCGGGTCAAACTATTATGCATTATGAATTATTAATTATGCATTGATGGGAAAGAATAAATCTGAACGCAGAGATTCCTTGATCGCCGCCTTCGTCACTATTGTGGCGGTTGGCATTGTGCTTGTGTGGCTTCTTGTCGCTACTCTGCGCTACGACGAGAAGTTGACTGCTTCCTCTGAAAATCCTCAGTTGGAGGAAGACGAGATTTTCCTCGACCCTGAACTTCTGCTTGAAAATCATCAGACTGTCGGTGAGCCGGATGCTGTAGCCAAGGATAGTCCTGCTCCCGAAATAAAGGGTGAACCTGCTCCCGCACCCGTAGAACAGCCCCATACAGTCCTTTCAGGTGAAAATACCGTTCCATCTCCGGAGCAGACGCTGATCACTTCCAAAGCTGAAAGTCCCGTGCAGACTGCGGCTACTGACAAGAAAAAAGAGGAGGAGAAGGTAGCCACCTCGATGGCAGGAAAATTCAGCAGCAAACCCGGTTCGGTGCAAGGTAAGTTTGACTCCCCGGGTGGTAGCGATGGTGCTGGCAGCGGAGTCATCGGTAAGATGTCTGGCCGTCAGTTTCTCGGGTGTCCGCTTCCTGACGTTTCTCTTGCTCATAAGACCACGGTGACTGTATCTATAACTGTGGATGCCGATGGAAAAGTGATGACTGCTACGGCATCGGGTGCTGCCACCAGAGAAATCCGCAAGAAATGTGAACAGGCGGCTATGCAGGCACGCTGGAGTGCAAAAAAAGGAGCCCCGTCTACCCGCGGCTCCATCACATTCACCATTATCACGAAATAAAATATGCACTTAAATGTCCTAATTTCATTTTGCCTTTGTTCTACAACGGTATTCGCCGCCCGTCTTTCGAGAGCCAGGCATCAATATCATCGCTCGTCTTCTTCCCCCCTTTCGAGGTGAACGTGAAGCGTATATGCCATGCCTCTCTCTTTGATCCGTCGCGCATCTTGACAGTCCCTTCCCCTACCTTCCATATCTTTACAGTCTCCTCATGAGAACCGGAGAATAGGGTAGCGGTCACTTTCTTTCCATCAGCCATCGTAGCGGGGTCTATACTGCGTATCCAATAGAATACGCTCAGCATGTCGAAGGTGTCGCCTGACGCCGAAAGTTCAAGGTTTTCTGTTTTGGTTGCCCCTTTCTTCTCCCGATATTTGGTTGCCTTTCCGCTTACTTGATTTCCTGAATAAGAGTATTCAATCACGTCTTTTGCATACTTGCCATCCTCGTGCGCCACTTTTGTATATGACAGCGGACGAAATTTAGCCTTGTCCATAACAGACACAAGCGTATCTCTCACTTGGAAGAGCCCATCTGCCCAGGGCTTGGTCTTTCCTGTAAGTTTGATATAGTATTTCGACCCCTGATTCTTAAGTGAAAGCGTAGCATCTCCCGAATCTTTGGTGATAAGCCCCCACTTATATGTAATGACATACTTCAGAGTCTCATCGCCAAATTTGTTATCCGCCGAGGCTGTCCCGTAGGCGAGCACAGAGCATACCGCTCCCAATATTATCTTTACAAATGCTTTCATACCATATAAGACAATATACTCCTCCAAAAGTTAAATAAAGTAGTAAGCACACTCCGTGTGCGTCCCCGATAGACGATAGACTTTTCCTAATCTTCAAATCTTGAATATTAATCCGGTATCCAAGCCGACCCGCGCGTAAATATCCTCCCCGGATCAGTCAGCTCCGCTGCGTCTAGCGCATTCAGTGTCTTTCTCCATCCCACGCGCTCGTTCTCTTTAGCTCCGGGTCCCTTGCAGTTATACTCTCCATATCGTGCTGTCTTTTCATTCTCCGTCTTTCCCCAATTGTGCCAACCCTTCGGATTGATGGCCTCCGGAAGCTCGCAATCGATAAAGAATGTAGATGCATATGGGCGCCATGTACGTCCGAGATGCACATTCTTCACATCAGGCGCAGCTGTCACCTTGCACTTGTGAAATACGTATCCCACCTTGTTCTCTTTCGGAGTCGATGCTGCTGTAAGGAAAGAGTCGCTTTTTGCATGCAGGTGGCAGTTACGGAAAAGGGCAGTGGCAGCCCCAAATATGAAGTCGACAGTTCCTTCGATATAGCAATTGTCGAAGAGGTCGCGTGAGTTATGCCCTGTAGCATAGAGCGTATCCTGATTGCCGAGGATATCGCAGTCAATCACATGAATCTTATCCCCGGTGGTGTGCAATGCCACAGCTTGTCCTACCTGCCCTGCTGTGTTTTCTACCGTAAGGTTCTTTAGAGTGATATTGTTGCCGTCTATACGCAG
>CAMWIF010000368.1 GCA_947174225.1 uncultured Porphyromonadaceae bacterium
ATATTATTTGTGATTAGCTTTCATTCTGCACTGCAAGGTGAGAGTGGAAATAATAATGATTGCTGTTTCATAAAGATAAAAATAATCTTGATGTGGTGGGGATGTGGGAAATTAGTGTTAAATTTGTGGAGAGTTTTAAACTAATTGGCTAATTATTATGAAAACAATTAAAAAATATTTATCCAGGGGAGGTAAATGTTTTTTGTTTGCTGCCATAGCGGCGTGTGGGCTTATGGGATGCTCAAAGCATAGCTCGGAGAGCAAGAGTATCGCTGAGGAGTCTGAAATCAAGACATTGGGGGCTACAAACCTTTCTGATTTGGTGTCTGATTTTAAGATTGTTCCGCTGGAGACTTCAGACAGTATAATCATAGGTAGGATTTCGAGCATAAAGAAACGTGGGGATGCGTTGTTCCTTGTGTCTGATAATCGATTATTGAAATTCTCACTTTCAGGGAATTTTGTAGGGGAACTTATCCATAAAGGACCCGGACCTGATGAGGTTATGGATATAGCTGATTATGAGGCGAGAGGAAATGATGCCTATATATTAGCTCCTGGAAAATTGATTGTTAAGAACCATATTACCGGAGAAAAGATTAAGGAAATGCCTATGCCTGACTATGTTAGCTGGGGTCGGTTAAGGGATACGGATTCCGGATTGCTTGTGATAGCTCAACATCCGGAGGAAGGACAAAATTCCATATTGTTGATAGATGTTGATGCCGGTGAGGTTAAATCTGAGTTTTTCCCTGCCAGTAAAAATTGGGGACTATCAAATGGTATGGAGTTGGTAGAACTTGGAGATGGAAAGTATATACATCAGTATGGTCAAAGTGCAGATTTGGCTGTTATCACTCCTACTACCCAAAGCGTGGATTCGATACAACTTGTAAACTCTTCTGATGCTATCGGTGCTGATGAGTATAGCGAACGCAGCAAGCAACTCCATTCTTCAAACGATCTTGGACTCACCACATATCATGGGTTGACAGCCACAGGATCTAATCTTTTTTGGATGGGAATTGGAGCCGACGGAATGACTTTGTATCTATATGACAAGAATACAAAATCGACAATAGCTGTTCCGGGTAATGAATTGAAAGATGACTTGTCGTGGGCAGATAACATTATGGAAAATATGATGATAGGCGTGCTCGCTTTCAATGAGAGTGACGATAATGCTTTTATATCTCATCTTGACCCAGCTATGCTGAAAGATGCTGTTGAGGGTAAGTCATTGAAGTTTGAGGAGGCGTATGAGGTGCTTGATAAGGTCGGAGAGGATGCTAATCCCCTTATTGTCTTCCTTGAATTCAAGCCGATAAAGAATTGATAATTTTTTGGATTTTGCGGTGTGGAATTTTTTTTGTAACTTTGCAGCGCTTTTGAGCAATAACGTGTGATGGGAAATCTGTTGCATAAACTTATTTTGAGTAACACAAATTAAAAATGAAGAAATTCCAACTTAACGCCGAGCCGCGTACAGTGCTCGGTAAGAAGTCTGTAAAGGCTTTGCGTGCAGAGGGTAAGATTCCCGCAGTTTTGAACGGTGGCAAGCATGTGCAGCTGCCTTATGACGGTCCTCTCAAAGAGGGTGAGAAGGTGGTTAACGTAGACGGCAAGCTCGGTCTTATCACCACTGACATCACAGTGAAGAATGAGGATGTTCGCAAGCTCATCTATTCTCCCGACATTTTTGAGATCGACCTCAACATCAATGGTGAGGAGCGTAAGGCTGTCCTCAAGGAGATCCAGTTCCAGCCTGTAAAGGACACTATCCTGCACCTCGACTTCCTTGAGGTAAACAACGAGAAGCCCATCATCATGGAGGTGCCTGTTCAGATTGAGGGTCACGCCGAGGGTGTTAAGGCTGGTGGTAAGCTCACACTTTCTATGCGTAAGCTCAAAGTGAAGGCTATCTATGACAAGATTCCTGACCGTCTCGTAATCAACGTTGACAATCTCGGTCTCGGCAAGAGCCTCGCTGTAGGTGATCTTCACTTCGAGGGTCTTGAGCTTATGAACGCCAAGAACGCTGTGGTCTGCGCTGTTCAGCTCACCCGTGCCGCTCGTGGCGCCGCTGCAAAGGCTGACACTAAGTAATCAGATTTCTTTTAGGGTAATAAAAAAGACTTCCGAATCGAGCTTCGATTCGGAAGTCTTTTTTATTATTAACGTTACTTCATTCGCTTCAGGATGTTGTAGGAGGGGAGCACACCCAACTCTCCGGCTTTCGAGAGGTCGGCAAACGCCTGCGATTTATTTCCTGCCTGAAGATATGACAATCCACGGTTGAAATAAGCCTGTCCGAATTCCGGGTCGATTTTCAGGGCCTCTGCATAGCAATGGAGCGCGGAGGTATAGTCGCCCACAGAATAGTAGATGTTACCTTTGTTGAACCAGGCGAACACAAGACGAGGATTGAGATTCAGTGCCATATCGTAATCGGAAATCACCTCTTGAAGCGCAGCCATTGAAGCGCGGCGATCGAGGGCATCGGAGCCATTGTTCTTATGCTCGATGTTCTTCTGTTCGGAGGCAAGTTTCATGAAACGGGCATAGGCACGTGCCATATATGCCACAGTAAACTTGTCGTCTTTGGCAATAACATCGTCAAGATTTACCAGCGCCTCCGGATAGTTCTTGAGCATGGTCTGTGTCACGCCCAAGGCAAGACGGTCGATAGGTCGCCCCTTACCGGACTGGATAAGCGAGGTGAGGTCTTCGGCAAACGTGAAGAGGCGGGCTGCCTCTGCCTCGTCGAGTGTCTGGGTACCGGCAGGGGTGAGGTAGAACTTCCGAGATATGAAACGCTGACCATTAAGATCATCAAGTTCACGAAAATAATTTGACACCGAGCGCAGAGTAAGTGGCGCAGGGATAAAAGTAAGGGCATATATAGGTTCCGGCTCCACTTGCACATTGCGGTCTTGCACACGACCCTTGATTTTCTCGTTGTAGGAGAGCTGGGTCTCGACAGCCTCAGAGACGGTGACGAGGCGATTAAACCTATTCATCACGTCGATTTCCGATTCATCCTCTCCTTGGGTATCGCGCACATCCTTTGTCTCGGCAGCGGCAATTGTCGGGCGGTCGAGAGGATTCTTTTCCGGATTCTTCACGTAATTCTCAACCATCTGATCTGCCTTATGCACCATCTGCATAGCAGTGCGCATATCGCCCATATTACG
>CAMWIF010000369.1 GCA_947174225.1 uncultured Porphyromonadaceae bacterium
GCGACCCCGGCGTCGAGAGCTGCCTGATGTGAAGCCGCATCTATACCGTAAGCCAAACCGCTCACAACGGTGAGGTCGGGAAAATATGTGGCAAGACCGCTTACGAGGGACTGGGCAAAGCCGGTGCCATAAGATGTCGGTTTACGGGTACCGACCACGCTTACCACGTGTCGGCTGTCGAGATCCGTTTCTCCGAGCTGATAAAGGAATATAGGTGCGTCGTCTACGGCAAAGAGGCGTGTGGGGTAGTTTGAATCCATAAGGAAATAGCCTTTGATGCTGTGCGCCTGCATATTCTTCATCTCTTGTCGTGCGGTGAAAAGAGCTTCGTCACGTTCCATCTGCTCGAAGCGTTGATTATTGCGAAGCCTCAGAGCGTCTGAAAGGACAGGGGTGGTCATAGTGAAGAAATCTTCAGCATTAAGACCACAATCGTAGAGATGGCGTACAGTCTCGGGAGTAACTCTCTTGACCATAGAAAGTGCAAGCTTATAGATAAGGCTGTCGTCGCTCATAACTTAATGTCGGCTTTAATATATAATGGTTCAGTCTATATACTTTGAGAACACTTCAGCTAATTCGTCGCCTCTGGAAAGTTTACCGTCTTTAAGCACCACACAGGTTACGATGCCTTGTGCCACAATGTCGCCGTTTGGCTTAACTATATCCTGATGGAAGATGAAGCGCGGACCTTTCCTTTCCAGACGCAGACAGCTCAGAAAGCTTTCGCCGCCGTGCAGAGGGGTGATGTATTCGATTTCAATTTTCCTTACCACAGCATCGATGCCTTTATTGTGCATCTCAATGAACGGTAGTCCTGCATCAGCACAGAATTTATGGCGGGTGTGCTCCATATAGTGCAGATAGTTGGCATTATTGACTATCTGTTCGCAATCGAGTTCATAGTCTCTTACCTCCATATCCATTATGAAGCAGTATTTTTTGTTATTATCTTTGAGTATTCTCATTTATTACGAGGGGGTTAGGAGTTTAATACGTGGGTTTATTACGTGAGGCTGGTATTCCGAAGTTAAAGAAGTTGAGGTGAAAGAAGAATCTGGAGTGGAGGTCAGGAAGCTAAATGGGATTGGATGCGTTTCAAGGCAGTCTCCATATCTTCTCGCTTACTGAAGACAGCGTAGGGAAGCCATATGAATCCTTGTTGGGGTTGCTTCAAAGAGATAATGAATCCGTCGCGTCCTAACTGATAACGGTCTATAGATGTGTAAGGAATGGAGAATTCGTAACGTGTTATTATTTCTTTCTCTTTCTCTGCCTTTGTAACTTTCTCGGTTAACACATCCTTCCCAAGCTCTGTGTCTGCATCATTCCCTGCGTTAGTAGCGGCATCATTCTGGGCCTTTGGGTCTACTTCTATATCTGATTCCTCCTCTTTTTTCTCCTCAAGAATACGGATTGTGATTCCGTTATTAGTGAAAATTAGAGTATGGGGCACTACATTTGCTGCTGTTGTCGGTCGCAGTCCGTGAAAAAAGTAAAGAAAACTCATTAAAAGTGGAGTAATGATGAAAACCACCATCAAGAATATGATTGCCCAGCGCACGTCGATTGCTATACCCGCTATCAGCGCCACTATTGCCAAGATGCCAAGAATTGTGATGGGAAGCCATCCGTAGAGATAGAACAGTGTAGTTATCAACTTGCTCCGGCTCATACAGATGATTCCTGTAGCGAGCATGGAATCGGGTAGGGGAGTGGCTTGTGGCGACGTCATCACTGTTCAGCGTCTCTTTTTTCGCGTGTGGCTTTGTAGACTTCAAGATTTTTGGGCACGAGGGTCTGAACATAGCCCGTACCTTCCTTATTGAAGAGTTTTTCCATATCTATGTACTTATCTCCATTACCTTTGGTGATAGGGAATACTTCTGCACGACGGGCTTTGACCTTATCACCCATAACAGAGTGTCCTTTGGGGCCGTTGCCACGTAAATCGTCCCTCACACCGTCGGAAGCACACCATACAGGTACAATCTCCGAGCAAGGCGGATAGCCGAGACCGGTCCACATTATATATTGCTTCTCAATGAAGTCTTCCTCCGGTTTCTCTCCGGGCTGAAGAGGTTTACAACCCTCAATCACAACAGTTGCGGTAGATTTGTAGCGGGGAATGAAATCCTGGTCGATAACCCATTTGTCAGGACCGAGAGAGTAATCGCGCTGTTTCATATCGTGCCAGAAGGAGCGGCTGACTGTCTCTGTCAGCAGTTCGGGAGTGATTTCACCTTTTGCCGCGTAGGGGGATAGGATATGGCAGGCGTTTGCCTCACGCACAAAACCGTAACCCTCATTCGGTCTTCCAGAGTGGCTGTAGTTTGTGCGCACTATGAGATGATCAGGAGCATCTTTAAGGTCATACTTTACAAATGAATGGTTATTAGTCTCAAAATAAGCTCCGTTACCGTAAGCATCGATAACTCCGAAATTAGCTTCTACTCCCATAGGACGTGGATAGGTCTTCAGCAGATTCTCAAAATCATCTACGGTGACGCAGGTTTTGAGAGCTTTTGCCATCAGGAAACCCTCTTTGTCCATCTTCTTGGAGGGAACATTATCATCTTTAATGTTATAGGAAGCCGTGTTCATCACAGCAAATCCGGCATCGTTCATACCCATCCAAGCTTCACTCAACTTGATGTCAGCCGCATTGAACAGGGCTACATAAGAGTGTTCTCCCGGTTTTCCGGCTACATATTCCACTTTGTTGTCAATCGTGCTCGTGTCGCGGTTCTTCCAAAGCATCGGGCGACCGGAGGGATTGGCTTCTGCACCGACTATTGCGGAGGTGCAGCCCCAGGCAAGACCTATGGCTTGAATCAGGCAACAAAGTAGCAAAGATATTCGTTTTAACATATGTAATTCTGTTAGTGAGAATTTTAATGAGAAAATAATTTTTTACAAAGTTAATAAATATTCTGTAAACTATGAATACCCCGTCTGATCCCGTAATGCTGATGAGTATGCTTAATATGAAACTGCGCGACGGCGATTATGAGTCGCTCAACGATCTTTGCTTGTCGTTAGGGCTTGATGAAAAGAGCGTTGTCGATAAACTCTCAGCAGCCGGTTTTGAGTATATACCGCAGATAAGGCAATTTAGATAAATTAAGCTTTAGATAAGGTTTAGAAAAGCCGATTAAGTGTAAGAAAAGCGTGACCGGAGGTTTAAGAT
>CAMWIF010000370.1 GCA_947174225.1 uncultured Porphyromonadaceae bacterium
GGGTATTTTCATAATAATCTGTTTTTATGGTTTGATATTGCAAAGTTAATACCCCTTACTGCCATTTGCAGGAATTCTGTAATATTACCAATTTTTGTCCCCCTTTTGTAGCCAATTTTTCTGCAATGTTGCAGAAAAATTGGCAGTTAAGGTAGATAAGGAACTAAAGTACTATTGTAAAGACGTTTTTAATTATACTATTTTTATTTGTTGGCTACTTTTGTAATCAGCTTGCGTGTTGAATGTCAATATCTTGTTGTGGCGAGGTGGGGGTGTTGGTGCGGTCGTGGCCGATGTGCCATTTGCCGCAGTGATCGCAGAGGTAAGGTACCATGGGATATGGATCTTCCGGATGCTGATTTGCGTAGCGGTTGCATACGGCTATGGCATCTTCAAGGGTGAGGTAGCAGTGTTTGGCTTTCAATACCTTTTCACCTGTAGAGGGCTTGGTTAAGACTTTCCAGTGGGTGCCGTGAGCACGTTTCTGGGCATCGTAGTCGGTGAAAGTGGCGTTGTAGAGGCTGAAAGAGATGGCACGGCGAACACTCTGACGGAATCGGTTGTTCCGGCTGTGAGGTTTGCCCGACTGTCTGAACACAGTCTGTGCGGCTCTTTTCTCCACGAAACGTCTTACGAGCTTGGTCGTCTCCGGTGAATCGGTGTGGGCGTTGGTATAGCTTAACGTGCGTCCGATTTTGCGGATAGTCTCTTTCTGGAAACGCTTGGAAAGGGGACGATAACGCTCTGTCATACCTTGGTCAGCATAGCTCTTCTTGATTCTTCGTATACATTTGTCTTCCTGTGCGTTGCACATCAATGTCAAAGTGTGTCGGAGAGCTTTCGTAAATGTTGAGAGGTCATTGCTTCCTGACAATGCAAGATCACGGCAGCGTGTCACGGCATTTTTGATAGCGTTGTTGGTCTCAGTTGATTTGATGACTTTGGCAATGATTGAGAAATCGCTGCTAAGAGATGCCTCATCGAGTCTGCCGTATGATTTGAGCATCTTGAGCCAACGGTTGAAAACGTATGTGAGCCGGATAAGCAGATTGTCTGACTGGTCTGACTTGAGGGTGGTGGGGAGAATAGCTGTGTGGCACATAATGATGAGGATTTAAAGGTTAGACTTAATTCATATATCTGAATATGGTGTCAGGTAAATGAATGAATTTTGATACTGCAAAGTTAATACCACTTACTGCCATTTGCAGGAATTCTGTAATGTTTCAATTTTTTAGAGAGATTTTTAGATGTTTTTTCTGCAATGTTGCAACTTTAGCCTCGGCTTTTAGGCAATTATTTAGGGAATATGTCGATATGAAAGGCGTAAATAGTAAAAGTAAGCGTATGATTGCTTGTGTCCGCTGGGCGGTGGGAAACGGATGTGTAGATGGAATCGGTGTATGTAAGGAATTGGAGTACGGATGAAATCGGTATACGGAAGGAATTGGATAGAAAAAGCTGATACGGTCATAAGGCAGCATTAAGAGGATGGCTTATGACCGTATCAGTAGTTTATGTGAATGTAGATGCTATTACGTGGGGCGATGTGCAGATTGTCTTTCCATATTTATTTTTTGTAGGCGTGACGGTAGCCTTGAACCTTGTTCCAGCCTCCACGGGTAAAGTCGGGGAAGGCTACGGGAGCTGAACCGTTTTCAATCGAGATGGCAGTGAGCGGAGCCATTGCACTCCATTCGGCAAGGTCGTACACGTCCATATCGAGTGGCAAACCGTTACGGAGGCAATACACAAGGCGATAATCCATTATATAGTCCATACCTCCATGCCCACCAACTTCTTTTGCCATATCACCCAGTTCGGTTATGATAGGATGTGTATATTGCTTTGTAAGAGCTTTCTGCTGCTCGTCAGAAATCCAAGTGTGAGCCGAAAGATTCTCGTAATCAGGTACTATCGTAGAATCCATCTGCTCCGGCTCGAATGCATAGCCTGAGCGCGGATATTTATTGGCGAACCCCTTTGTGCCTGTAAGCTGATACATTCTGGAGTAAGGACGGGGATTCATCACATCGTGTTGTATGTGGATGGTCTTACCGTTTTCAGTGCGCATCATCGTCATTGTATGGTCGCCGTTGGCAAAAGACTCCGGTTCCTTACCGGTAGTCTCCTTAATATATGTCGGACCGTTGACAGCCTTTGTGTCCATAGCTACGAGAGTATTAATCTTGTCGCCGCGATGAATGTCGAGTAGCTGGCAAGCCGGTCCGAAACCATGGGTAGGATAAACGTCGCCTCTGTGTTCTTGATTGTAATCCATACGCCAGTTGTTCCAGTATTCACCCCAGAACTCTTTGAGATTATGGATGTAGCTACCCTCAGTGTGAAGAATCTCACCGAAGAGTCCTGCCTGCGCCATATTCAGGGTATTAAGTTCAAAGAAATCATAGACACAATTTTCGAGCATCATACAGTGCTTGCGAGTGCGCTCGGACGTGTTGACAAGATCCCAAATCTCTTCGAGAGATGTAGCAGCGGGCACTTCGATAGCTACGTGCTTACCATTTTCCATAGCATAAAGACCCATCGGAGCGTGGTTCTTCCAGTCGGTAGCTATATAAATCAGGTCAATGTCGTCACGCTCAACAAGCTGTTTCCAAGCGTCTTCTGAACCGTAATAGCCTGCGGCACGGGGTTTTCCGGCTTTGTCGAGCAGCTTTTGGGTTGACTCAACACGGGCTGAATCGATGTCGCAAAGAGCCACAACCTTTGTGCCGGGAATGTATGTGAATCGCTCAACGGCATCCGGTCCTCTCATTCCTAATCCGATAAAACCTACACGCACTGTGTCGAGCGGTTCGGCTGCGAAGCCAATCATATCGGTTTGTCCCGCGGGACGCTCCGGTATTTCAGTTTCTATCAGGGCAGACTGCGATTTCTTTTCGCTGCAGGAAGTCAGCATACCGAAGACAGCGATACCGATAAATAATTTTTGGAGTTTCATAATGGGTTTTAAATTGATTGTATGGGGGAGCAGGAAATAGTTTGCCATTTCCATTCTCTTGCGTTTGTATGGTGCAAAAGTATTTATTATCCCTTAATAATGCAATATGCATAAGTAAATTTATTTAAGATGCCGAAGAAAAACCGGCTATTTATTGTGTGGATTTTAAATATATAATTTAATTTTGCCATCGGGTAAATTGCAGGATGTGAGAGGAGGGAAGTG
>CAMWIF010000371.1 GCA_947174225.1 uncultured Porphyromonadaceae bacterium
TTAGATTTTAAGGTTAACAGAAGATTGGTTGTCGGGATGACAATCAATTTTTTTTTATGTCCTAATTTAACTGTATTGCCAACCATAGTGCATAAAAGGGTGTTTAACTGAAAACCGATTTCCATATGGATTGGCTGATTACTGTTTTTCAGAAGAATCCGGTTAGTCCGATTTTTCTGACCCTCGGTCTGGGCTTTTGGCTCGGTAAACTTAAATATAAATCTTTTAGCCTGGGCGCTGTCTCGGCTACACTGATTGTGGGTGTGCTGTTCGGACAGATGAATATCGAGATTCCCCAGATTCTGAAAACCGTATTCTTTCTGCTTTTCCTTTTTTCCATTGGTTATAGCGTGGGTCCGCAGTTTTTCCGCTCTTTCAAAGGGAGTGGCATAAGACAGATGGTGTTTGCGGTGGTGCTTGCTCTTATATGCGCGGGCACAGTAATCCTAACAGCTAAACTGATGGGTTATTCTACCGGTATCGCTGCCGGATTATATGCCGGGTCGCAGACTGCTTCCGCGTCGCTCGGTCTTCTGGGCGACACAGTGAGGGAGATGCCCATGGATGAGGCGCAGCGTGACTATATGCTCAAGATCATACCGGCTTGCTATGCGGTGACATATGTGCTCGGAGCTGTGGGTTCGGCATGGTTCCTCTCCAACATCGGTCCGATGCTTATGGGTGGCATCAATAAGGTGAGGGAAGATGTGGCGAGGATAGAGCAGGATATGGATTCAGGCGAGACAATGCCAGAGCCGGGTCAGATCCATGCAGCCCGACCGGTGGCGTTCCGTGCATATAAAGCCACATGTGATTATTTTGTCACTCCGAAGACCGTTGCGCAACTTGAAGAGGTCTTCCATCGTCACGATCTCAGGGTGTTTGTGGAGCGGCTACGTGTGAAGGGAGAGATTATTGATCCCCACCCTGACCAGCTTATATATAAAGGAGACACGGTGGTACTCGGTGCGCGTACTGAGGAGATAATTGATGTCAACAATTATTTGGGTCCGGAAGTCACTGATATGGAACTTTTGAATTTCGGAGCGGAGCGCACACCGGTGACAGTTGCCTCGAAGGGGGCAGCCGGTATGACATTGGGAGAATTGCGTCGTCAGCCGTATATGAGGGGAGTGGTGGTTGCTTCGCTCAAGCGTAATAATATGAGTATCCCGGCTAAGAATAAGACGGAGCTGCAAAGGGGAGACGTTATCACATTGGTGGGGCTGCCAAGGGCTGTGACCGACGCAGCAGTTGAAATTGGCTATGCCGACCGTCAGACCGACGCTACGGATATGGTGTTTGTAGGGTTAGGTATCGCTGCGGGGTGCATAATCGGTGCTCTTTCGATAAAGATAAAGGGTATACCTTTGTCGTTGAGTATGAGTGCGGGAGCATTGATTTCCGGTTTGGTGTTGGGGTGGGTACGTACTCGTAAGCCCTCTTTCGGACGCATCCCTTCGCCTGTGGTATGGATTTTCAATAACCTTGGTCTGAATATGTTCATAGCGGTCATAGGTATCACAGCCGGAGCCTCGTTTCTGCACGGCATACGTGAGGCGGGCTTCCTGATATTCTTCATTGGATTTGCATGTACGTTGATTACACTGACCTTGGGCATTATCATAGGTAGAAAGATATTCAAGTTCTCCACGCCTGAGACGTTGGGCTGTGTGGCAGGGGCACGCTGTGCCGTGGCAGCGATAGGTGCGGTGCAGGACACTCTCCAGAGCGACGTGCCTAATTTGGGGTACACCGTCACTTACGCCGTGGCTAACATAGCGCTTGTCTTCTCCAGCCTCTTGGTGCTCTTCATAGTCTGAGACTTACTTCGCAACAAACATCATATCTTAGGTCATATCTTAGAAAAGGTTATATCTGAGGAAAGGCGCACAGGGTTAGTTCTGTTGCGCCTTTCCTCGTTTTTGGCGTTTAGTCTGTTAAAGTAAAGTTTAAATTATATAAAAATGTTAAAAAATGTAAAACAGTAAAATTTGGTATAGGCTCTCTTTGCGTGGAATTATATTTTTACTAATTTTGCGGTTGCAAAACATCAAAAATGTCTGCTTACTATTTTAATTTGTAAATCAATTGCCGTAGATTCAATCTTTTAGGTTGAATTGTTTTAAGTTTTGAAAAATATGATTTGTGCTTCTGACCATGTAACATATAGTCATATGAGATATTAATCTGCAATCTAAGGATTGTGGGTTAATTTAACATATGCCTATGTCTGGTCACTGATTGAGGCTGAATAGATTTTCCAAAGCTATTCCACTACGACATATCTACTTACTATATATGAAGTTAAACTATCTTGCCTTGTCGGCACTCCTGCCCGGAGTCCGCTTAGGCGCATCAGCCCAAGAAGCCGTTCGGAAAAGCAATATTTTCCGCCGTTTGGCCTGCACACTCCTTACAGTGGTCGGGTCAATGACGTGTGTCTATTCGCAAAATGTGGCTCTGAAAAGCAATCTTGTAAGCGATGCTTTATTGAGTCCCAATGTTGGCATTGAAATCGGTCTTGCGCCACGTTGGACGTTTAACGCCAGTGGGCAGCTTAATCTTTGGACTGTAGGCAACGGCCATAAGTGGCGTCATTGGCTTGTGCAGCCGGAGGGTCGTTATTGGTTCTGTCAGCGTTTCGCCGGGCATTTTGTGGGTGTCCATGCTCTTGGAGGTGAATATAATGTCGGTAAACTTGATCTGCCGAACTTTATAGGTATGCCCCTCAGCAAGCTCAAGGATCGTCGCTATGAGGGCTGGTTTGCAGGAGCAGGTGTGGCTTACGGCTATGCATGGCCCGTTAGCAAGCACTGGAACATAGAGGCAGAAATTGGTGTGGGCTGGATATGGACAAAGTATGATGCCTATCCGTGCGCCGTTTGTGGATCAAAACTGGAGTCGAAGACTTACAATCACTTTGCACCGACCAAATTGGCTGTGAATATTGAATATCTCTTTTAACTACAACTACAGAAACAATGAACAGACTGAATATATTTCTAACAGCCATTTTTGCATCGTGTGGTCTTCTCGCTTCGGGTCAGACATATAAGCAGTTCGCAGTTGCTAATCTTGACATTTCACATCCTGATTCGCACATTCTCGCGGTTTCTATGGACATTACTCCCTCGTCAATGCATCTGAAGAGAAACCAGTTGGTGCGTCTTATGCCCGTTCTTAT
>CAMWIF010000372.1 GCA_947174225.1 uncultured Porphyromonadaceae bacterium
TCTCGACCGCAACCAGGGCTTGGCATTCCAGAGCGCAAAGATCACCAGCGCACGTCTTGAAAATGAAGCGTCTCTTGCTTTCAGCCTCTACAACCAGACTGCCCAGCAGGTGCAGAAGGCAAAAGCCAAAGTGCAGGAGACAACTCCAGTGTATGCGATAATCACACCTGCAACTGTGCCGGTGAAGCCTACCAGCCCAAGAAAGGCATTGATTCTTGTGGGCTTCACTTTCCTTGCCTTTGTAGCTTGTGCAGCGTGGATTCTTTTCGGTGCTCCTCTTATTCAGCAGCAGAAAGAGAAAAATGCTCTGAAGAAAGCAGAAAAATGAAGTTCCTAATCTTCATCCTCATATTAATTGCAGAAGCCCCGGTTTTCTCCGGGGCTTCTGCTCAGTTGGTAGATACTTTCGATTTCTCTTCTCTGGTCAAGATTATCAAGGAAACCGACAAGCCGACAAAGCCAAAGCAAACTCTCCCCGGCGACACTAACGATGTGCGTACGAGCAACATTCTCAATAGTATCATTAACGTCACCATAAGAGAACCTGAACCACCCAAGAAATCCCCCTCAGCATTATCCTCTGTGCTTGATTTTATGACCAAAGTCTATGCTGACCATGGCTTTTATCAAAGTGGACATTGGGACGATGCTGAAGACTGGTCAGCCATTACGCGCAATATCGTATTGCCCGCTTATGATCCGGCAGATTTCTATCGCCCCGTGTGGGGACAGGTTACTTCCACTTACGGTTATCGTCCCAAATTCGGTAGAGTCCATAAGGGGATTGATTTGGCGTTACATATAGGTGACACTGTAAGGGCTGCTTTACCGGGGGTTGTGGCGAAAGTGGCATACGATCCTGGAGGATACGGGCATTACGTAGTATTGGTACACAACAACGGTATGGAGACACGTTATGCCCATTTACAGGCACCTATATCCACTCTCGGTGAAACCTTATCTGCCGGCGACCCATTGGGACTGGGTGGAAATACAGGTAACTCTACCGGACCCCATCTACACTTTGAAGTCCGCTATCGAGGTACAGCCCTTGACCCCGCATCCATCTTTAATTTCCATAACTTCATCAAAAAGAATGGGGATTAGCCGTTAACGCCAGAAAGCATGGCAAGTCCCCAAAAAGGAGATTGATAAGGTAAAGCATACTCCCATAGATATAAAAAAGGAGGAAAAGCCGATTTGGCGGCTTTTCCTCCTTTTACTTTCAGAATATTTCAAATCTTCAGATTACACTAAGTAGTCAATAACTTCTGAAGCTGCTAATTCTAATTATTCTATCGGCACTGATGTCAAGCGTCGATATTGGCGTACGTGGCGTGGCTCTCGATAAACTCACGGCGCGGACCTACCTCCTCACCCATAAGTATGGAGAATGTGCGGTCTGCCTCAGCAGCATTGACGAGATTTACCTGTTTCAGCATACGGTTCTCAGGATCCATAGTGGTTTCCCAAAGTTGTTCGGGATTCATCTCACCAAGACCTTTATATCGCTGAAGCACCATACGATCGCGGTTGCCGTCGCAATGAGTATCGACAAAACGTTGCACCTGCTGATCATCCCAAGCATATTCCTGCACTTTCTGCTTTCCCTTGGTGCTGCATTTGTAAAGCGGCGGTGTGGCAATATAAAGATAGCCATTGTCGATTATCGGGCGAATCTTTCTGTAGAAGAATGTCATCAGCAAGGTGGCGATATGAGCACCATCGACATCGGCATCGGTCATAATGATAATCTTATGATAGCGGAGCTTGCTCATATTCGGCTCTTTTGAATCCTCCTCAGTGCCGATAGTCACACCCAAAGCCTTGAACATATTTACAATCTCCTCACTTTCGAAAACCTTATGATCAAGAGCCTTCTCCACGTTCAAAATCTTACCGCGCAGCGGAAGGATAGCCTGATAGTTAGGATTACGTCCCTGCTTTGCCGATCCGCCTGCTGAATCACCCTCGACAAGGAAAAGCTCACATTCTACCGCGTCGCGGCTTTTGCAGTCGGCAAGTTTACCGGGAAGCCCACCACCGGAAAGAGGCGATTTACGCTGCACCTTCATACGTGCGTTGTAGGCAGCATGACGTGCCTGGGCAGCCAACATAACCTTATCAACGATAGCACGAGCCTGCTTGGGATGCTCCTCAAGGTAATTACGCAATGCCTCGCTCACTGCGGTCTGAACGACACCGGACACCTCGTTATTGCCGAGTTTAGTCTTAGTCTGTCCTTCAAACTGAGGCTCTGCTACCTTAACCGACACCACAGCTGTAAGACCGTCGCGGAAGTCCTCTTTCGACAGCTCAATCTTCAGCTTGTCGAGGAGATGGTTATCATCGGCATACTTCTTCAGCGTGGTAGTAAGGCCTCTGCGGAAGCCCGTGAGGTGAGTACCACCCTCTATAGTATTAATATTGTTAACATAAGAGAAAATATTTTCTGAGAAAGAGGTATTATAGGTCATAGCCACCTCCACAGGCACACCGTTGCGCATTGTGTTGAGATGTATCACATCCTCAATAAGGGGCTCTTTACCTTGGTCGAGATACTTAACGAACTGCTTGAGTCCCTCGTCGCTGTGAAACACTTCCCTACGGGGATTTCCCTTCTCGTCAAGTTCACGCATATCTGTAAGCGACAGGGTAATGCCGGCGTTAAGGTAAGCGAGGTCACGCAGACGGTTGGCAAGAGTCTCGTAATCATAGACTGTCTCTGTAAAAATAGAAGAATCCGGATGGAAAATGATGGTAGTGCCTGTATAATCAGTTTCCCCTATCACCTGAAGATCACATGTAGGCTTACCATAAGCATACTCCTGCATATGCACCTTCCCGTCACGATGGATCTCAGCACGAAGATAATCCGACAAAGCGTTGACACAGCTTACGCCAACACCGTGCAGACCACCGGAAACCTTATACGAACCCTTGTCGAATTTACCGCCGGCGTGAAGCACTGTCAACACCACCTCAAGAGCGGGCTTGTGCATCTTCTCATGCATATCCACAGGTATACCACGACCGTTGTCATCGACACGGATTGAATTATTTTCCAAAATGGTCACCTTAATATCATTGGCAAACCCTGCCAAAGCCTCGTCAATCGAATTATCCACTACCTCATATAC
>CAMWIF010000373.1 GCA_947174225.1 uncultured Porphyromonadaceae bacterium
CTTGATTGCTAAGACCGATAGTTAATATAGTTTCTGACTAATCTATATCATAAATCTACGATTGCTCATATTATGAATCTGCGATTGACCCTTTTGAGTGGCATTTCAATGTTTTGCTCGCTTTTACCTTTCAATGTTGAGAGCCATAAGGTTATACCTATTAATGACCGGTGGCGTTTCCACTATGGTTTTCAAGCTCCGAATTATGAGATAACCGATGTGACCCTTCCGCATACCTGGAATCGTAAGGATGCTATGTTTGGCGATAAGGATTATTTCAGAGGGTTGTGTAATTATTCCCGTATGTTGCCCGGTAACTTGAAAGATTCCGGCAAGAGAGTGTTTCTTAAGGTCAACGCTGCCCAAACTGTGGCTGACGTGTTTATTGATAATCATTTTGTCACTCAGCATAGAGGTGGCTATACGGCTTTTGTGACAGAGATTACCGATTATCTCACACCGGGGCAGGAGAGTAAGCTGGAGATAAGGGTAAGCAATGCCCCGACAATGGATGTGGCTCCGATTTGTGGCGATTTCAATATATACGGTGGTTTGCCGAGAGGGGTAGAGCTGATAGTCACTGAGCCTGTATGTATAGCTCCCGATTATTATGCCTCGCCGGGAGTGTTTTTCCATCCAAAGGAGGTGAGCGATGAGAGGGCTACGTTGGAGGTGGAGACTATCTTGTCGGCTGGCGATTCTGAAATTATTGATGGTTACGAGTTGGAAACTTCGATATGGGATGGTAAGCGGTTAGTTAGCAGTAAACGTACACCCGTAAATGATGCTGCTTATCCGGTGACGGTTGATTTGTCGATTGATAAGCCAATCTTGTGGGATGGTTCGGCTAATCCGTTTATGTATAAGGGACGTGTGGAGTTGAAGAAGAATGGTGAGACTATTGACTCGCGGGAAGTACCTGTTGGATTGCGGAATTTCAGTGCTACGGCTGACGGCGGTTTTTTCCTCAACGGACGTGCGCATAGGCTGAACGGAGTAAACCGACACGAGGATGTGGCTGAACGAGCTTCGGCTGTCACATTGTCTGATCATAGGCAAGATGTTGAGATTATCAAGGAGATGGGCTGCAACGCTGTCAGAATGAGCCATTATCCTCAGTCGGAATATTTCCTGAACCTGTTGGACTCAGCCGGCATTGCCGGATGGGTGGAGATTCCTTTTGTAAATGTCTATGTCAACAATCCGGCTTATGATGAGAATCTTAAGGAGCAGCTCAAAGAGATGATACTTCAATATCAGCACCATCCTTCGGTTTTTGCTTGGGGACTCTTTAATGAGATAAACTCCGGTTGGCTTGACCGACCTTCGAAAATGGTGGTCACTCTTGACAGTATTGCCCACAGTCTTGATCCTTCGCGTATGACGATGGGGGCAAGTAATCAAAATGATGACTTCAACGGCTTCACGGACATAATAGCGTTCAACAAATACTTCGGCTGGTATGGCGGCGACCCATCAGAGCTTGGCGGTTGGCTTGACCGCGAACACGCTGCGCATCCGGAGCGTAAGATTGGTATGAGTGAGTATGGTGCCGGTGGAAGCGTGTTGCAGCAGAACGAGGAGTTGGTTAAGCCTGAGCCGGGAGGTCATTGGCATCCTGAGAATTGGCAGACACATTATCATATCGACAGTTATCGCCAACTTGCGGAGAGGGATTATCTCTGGTGCAATCTGATATGGAATATGTTTGATTTCTGTGCTGCCTCACGTAATGAGGGGGACACGCCGGGAAGGAACGATAAGGGACTCGTAACATACGACAGAAAGACCAAGAAGGATGCTTTCTATTTCTATAAGGCTAATTGGAACAAGGATGACAAGTTTGTGCATATAGCCGGGAAGCGTCAGCCACGCTCCGGTGATACCACTACGGTTATGGCTTTCAGTAATGACGGGGTAGGGGAGCTCTTTGTAAATGGCAAGAAGTTTGGTAAGGCTACTCCCGACAAGGTGAATGTATTGCTTTGGGAAAACGTGCCTCTTGCTTCAGAGGGCACTGTGGTAGAGGTGCGTACAAAAAACAGCTCTGATGTGCTGACTATTCCGTAATTGAGATTTGACAGTCTTTCTGGTAATTATTTTTGTTGTGTAATCGGTAATTGTTTTTGTTGGATAATAAGATGAAAATGATTACTTTTGCATCAGTTGCAATCAAAAATATTCTGTTATGGTTAATCCTCCTTATTATGCTGACGACCATCGCTATGATGGCAATATGAAATATGAAAGATGTGGAAGAAGCGGTCTGTTGCTTCCGCGCATCTCTTTGGGTCTGTGGCACAACTTCGGCGATGTGAACACATTGGCTAATAGCCGTGACATGCTGCATTTCGCTTTCGACCACGGTATCACCTGCTTTGACCTCGCGAATAATTACGGCCCCTCTTACGGTTCGGCTGAGGAGACATTCGGGCAGATAATGTCTACCTCCCTCAAGCCTTACCGTGATGAGATGGTCATCACTACGAAAGCGGGTTATGATATGTGGCCTGGTCCTTACGGCAACTGGGGGTCGCGGAAGTACCTGTTTGCGTCGCTTCATCAGAGCTTGCGCAGGATGAATTTAGACTATGTTGATATATTCTATAGCCATCGTTTCGATCCGGAGACACCGATGGAGGAGACTCTTCAAGCCCTTGTGGACATTGTGCGACAGGGGAAGGCGTTGTATATAGGTATCTCCAAGTGGCCCTACGAAGCATCACAGTTTGCCTACGATTATCTTGCTGCACGGGATGTGCCTTGCCTTATATACCAGGGACGCTATAATATGATTGACCGTGGTGTGGAGAAGTCGGGTATTTTGAAACAGGCGGCTGAGAACGGGGTCGGTTTTACGGCTTTCTCACCGCTTGAGCAGGGTATACTTACGGGACGTTATCTTAATGGTGTGCCGGAGGGGTCAAGGGCTTCAAAGGGTAAGTTCCTGAAGCCGGAGATGATTACTCCTGGGCTTGTAGAGAAATTGAAGAGGTTGAATGTGATTGCCGAGGGACGCGGACAGACACTTGCAGAGATGTCGCTTGCGTGGCTATTGAAGGATAATTCCGTTACCTCTGTGATTGTAGGCAGCAGTTCAGTAGGTCAACTTGCCGACAGTATCCGTTGCCTCGACAA
>CAMWIF010000374.1 GCA_947174225.1 uncultured Porphyromonadaceae bacterium
CATCCTTTTTTATCGTGTTAAGGTCAACCTTATCTGAGGCTGAGACGTTTTAATGATAAAGGATTTAAAACAAATTATATTATGGAAAAATTTGATTCTTTGAAACCACAGGATGAGGTTTCAGTCACAATCTGGGGTCCGGAGGATTCCTGTCTCTACCAATCTACTAATACAGGTTATACTACCGTTGAGGAGGCCGTACGTATTGCTTTAGCTAACGCCGGTCTGACTATCAGTCCTGAGCTTTGCGTGTTTGAAGTGACTAATACCAATACTCAGGTATCACACAAATACCGTTACAATGCCGACGGTAATCTTGTTCTTATCCCACAAGAGGATTAATCCGGAAGTATCATATTCATAAGTTATTAAGATCTATAAACATAGAGCAGCAATCGCTATTAGGTTGATTGCTGCCCTATGTTTATGCTGCCCTATGCTTATAGATCTTCTCGATTATTTTGTTCGCAACTTTATTTGGCCAATTCACCTAATTTGTTTAGATTTCCTCTAAAGAAAAAAGGATTCTTCAGCCTATCGGTGTGAAAATCTCAGATTTTTTATGTACCTTTGCACCAAAGAGCATAGTATTCGAAGTGGCTTGGGTATATGTCGTTCCTGAAACAATATCTGACACTATACCAAAAACTCAAAATAACCTGATATGAAGAAATTCGATTTTCTCTTACTGGGACTTTTGTTGACCGCTTCACCATCATTGGCAAAAACTCAGAAAAGTCCCGTCACGTTTAATGCCTACGAATGGGACTTCGGTGTCATCGACCCCTCAAAGGGTACTGTATGTCACACCTTTACCATGAAGAATACATCCGATAAGGCTATCAGAATCGGCAAAGCCATTCCCAGTTGCGAATGTATCTCAGTCCGTTATCCAGATACTTCTCTGCTTCCCGGCGACGCTGCCAAAGTAATGGTAGCAATGTCGCCTACAGGCTCATCCGGCAAGAC
Source organism: uncultured Porphyromonadaceae bacterium (assembly GCA_947174225.1). GTDB lineage: Bacteria > Bacteroidota > Bacteroidia > Bacteroidales > Muribaculaceae > Lepagella. Next base: position 970 of record CAMWIF010000374.1, read on the forward strand.
CTATCGCAGTGTCGAACTTATTGACACTGAAGGCAACACCTTAGGCAATCTCTCAACCTCTGCTGTCGTAGAAGAAAAGACGTCAGCCTCCTCAACACACTCAGCTGCGTCAACCATAACGGAAATCACCACGGAAAAGGTAACCTCATCCGCCATCCATTATCCCTTCCAAGACACGAATCTCTCTAATGAGGAGCGTGTGGAAAACCTTATCTCCCTCCTCACTCCGGAAGAGAAAGTGGGATTGATGATGAACAAATCCATTTCCATAGACCGACTCGGCATCCCTTCCTACAACTGGTGGAGTGAAGCGTGCCACGGTGTACGTCAGGACGGCTATACCGTGTTCCCACAGCCAATTGGTATGGCAGCCGCCTTCAACGACAAATTGGTTTACGATGTATTCTCAACCGTATCGGATGAGGCACGTGCCAATTGGAACCGCTCCGACCACAATGTATTCAATGTGCCTATGGGTGTCGTCTACTATCCCGGCAATCCTGAGCTGACATTCTGGTGTCCTAACGTCAATATTTTCCGTGACCCCCGCTGGGGACGTGGGCAGGAAACCTGCGGTGAAGATCCTTATCTGAACGCGGTGCTCGGTGTGCAGACTGTGCTCGGTATGCAGGGCAACGACGACAAGTATTTCAAGACACATGCCTGTGCAAAGCACTACGCCGTGCATAGCGGCCCGGAACCGTTGCGTCACACCTACAACGCATCTGTCTCTATGCGCGACCTGTGGGAAACTTATCTCCCTGCTTTCAAGGCACTCGTTAAGAAAGGGAATGTGCGTGAGGTGATGTGCGCCTACAACCGCTACGAAGGTGTACCCTGCTGCACCAGCGACCGCCTCCTTGTAGACATTCTACGCCATAAATGGGGCTACGATGCCATTGTATTGACCGATTGCGACGCCATCAATAATTTCTATAACAAGGGTCAACACGAGACACATCCTGACCCCCTTTCCGCTTCTGTAGATGCTGTGTTAAACGGCACCGACCTTGAATGTGGCAAGGTGTTTATGGTGCTGACAGAGGCTTTGGACAAAGGACTTATCAAGGAGTCGACCTTAGATGAACACTTGAGAAAAACCCTCTTGGGACGTTTCGAACTCGGTATGTTCGACCCTGCCGAAATGATTCCATGGGCAAACCTCGGTCCGGAAGTGATCAGCAGCGAGTCTAACAACGAACTCGCTACCCAGGCGGCACGCGAGTCGATGGTACTCCTGAAAAATAACGGGATACTTCCCCTCTCAAAGAATATCAAAAACATTGCGGTGCTTGGTCCAAATGCCGACGACACGGAGCTGCTTAACGGCAACTACGGCGGCACTCCTACCAAAGAGCATACCCATTCCCTGCTCGAAGGCATACGCAAAGCCGTTCCCAATGCCAACATTTACTACAAGAAAGCTTGTGAACTCAACGATGAGTATGAGACCATCCACCACTTAGGCGATTTCAACGACGGCAAGGGTGTGAAGGTGGAATTCTTCAACAACAATTCCCTAAGCGGTGAACCCGACAAGACCGACTATTACACCGACTTAAACTTCAGCACTTTCGGTGCCTGGGGATTTGCCGAAGGAATCAGTAAAGACATTCTCTCCGTCAGAGTGTCAGGCACGTATAAGTCACCTTTCACAGGCGACCTGAAATATACCCTCGCCACCGACAACGGCTACGTAATCAAAGTAAACGGAGAAGTCGTAGAGGAAGCGGCTCCCAATACCAGCCGTGGCGGTTTCGGATTCCGACGCAACGTGGAATATAAGACAATCCCCGTAAAGGAGGGCGAAACCTACGATGTGGTCATAGAATACAAGCACGGCAACGGCAACTTCGCTTTGCTGCGTGGCGACATCTGTGAGCGTAAACCGTTTGAATTTGATGTTCTTGCCAACGATATGCAGGATATGGACGCAATCATCATTATCGGTGGCATATCGGCTCAGATGGAAGGAGAAGGGGGCGACAAGGCTGACATAGAATTGCCTAAGGTGCAGCAGAATCTCGTAAAGGCTATGCACGCCACCGGCAAACCGGTAATCTTCGTAAATTGCTCAGGTTCAGCCATCGCTTTCGGCAGTATCGAGAATAACTACGACGACATCCTCCAGGAATGGTATCCCGGTCAAGTGGGT
>CAMWIF010000375.1 GCA_947174225.1 uncultured Porphyromonadaceae bacterium
GTAGGGTTTCTGGCAGCTCGAAGAATATGCTTACTTTTACTAAAGAGTATAATTCGATTGAGTAGGGTTAATAACTATCCTGTAGCTTAGACAATAAAATTAAATCGGATGTGCGAAAATGTAGAATTAGTTTTCGCACATCCGATTTAACTTTATTGCGATTTTGAAAGTAACTGCCTGCAAATGCTTCGGATGACGACTCAGGAATCGCCTATCCATACGCTACTCCTATTGTTACTAATTTTTATCGCTTTACCCAATTTTCAATTCTTATTGGGAGATGATTAAAGTGTTTTACATTGTCAGTAACTAATGTAAGGTTATTTGCCATTGCGCTACATCCTATTAATAGGTCGAAGTCGTCAACGGTGAGACCTTGGCTACGTAAGGAAGATTTTTGATTAGCATAATCCATTAGACTTCCATAAATCGGAATCACCTCAAATTCTTTACAAAAATTTTTGGTGAGATTCAGATTATCCGGGTCTCCACTCCAGACAGCTCCGAAAAGTAGCTCTGCTACCGTTATTTCTGAGATGCAACAGTTCCTAAGACCTATTTCTTCTAATTTTCTATACAGATTGAATTTCCCACGCATTAGGAATACGCATATGGAGGTATCAAGAAGATAGCGCGTCCTTTTCATCAGTCAAATGATATTGGTTCTCTATGGGTTCTATCGCTACGGATCGCATCTATGATTTCTTCGGCGGTGGCTTCCCCTTTCCATGCACCGTAGTATTTGTCTAAAAATTGCCTGGTGATGGCTTTATCAGACCTTCTCGATTTTTGTGAAAGTGATTGAGACAATAGCGTGATGAGACGAATTTTTTCTTCGTCACTTACGTTTTTTATCAATGGCCATGAGAGGGGAATGTCCTCGATACGGGTGTTAATATTCTGCATAACAAATGTTTTTGCAAATGTAGATATAAATTTGCGTATTTCAAAGAATTGTTTCTGAAAATAATTTAAAATTGCAGTTGTCTATTGGGAAGTCAGAGATAAACTGTATACTCTATTAGATAAACTGTTAGGATAGCCTATATTTCTGTAGAAATAGTTCTCTTAGCAAGTGATGATAGTGAAAGGTTAAGTGTTGGAAGAGATATCTGACGCTTTTTGGTTAATCTCTTTGGGGGGTTTGGGTGTTATATTTATGAGTGGCGCAAGGAGCGTCGCGATTATAAAAATTTTATGTTATGAGTGATATATTGAATGAGGAGGAGCGCGAAGAGCTCCCTGACAGTGTGTATGGTCTTCCCGAACGCCGTGAGTATCCGATGCCTGACGCAGCCCATGTTAGGGCAGCTGAGGCTTATTTCAGGTATTGTCCTGAGGAACTGAAACCGAAACTCGCACGTGCCATTTTGCGTTTTGCGAATGAGTATGGTGTAGACGTTCAGAGTCCTACAATCCTCTCCTACGCTCAGGAGTAAGTACGAAAAAGACGCTTCCCAAGAATGGCTCTCATTCTTGGGAAGCGTCTTTTTCGTTGAAGCGTATTCTTGGGAGATCGCTGATTGGAAACTACTTATTCGGAGGTGTTTTCATTATCGGAATCGTCTTCTCCTTCGGGTAGGGGAAGGTCTTTCAGCATGTCGATTGCAAAGTCGAGGATCGCGTCCTTTCCTTGGGCGAGGTCTTCTTCTGTTGCATGGACTTCACATCCGGGTGAGGGGTCAATGCCGAATTCGGTACATTCCATCTCGGCGTTCATAAGTGGACATGCCGAGAATCTTACTGACCATCCTATCGGAAGCTCAGAAGAGAAGGGGAGTCCGCCACCGCCACCGGTACGTGCGCCCACCACCTTCACCTGTGGCAGCGACTTCATCACCGATGTGAAGTCGTTGGCTGCGGAGAAACAGGAGCGATTGGTGAGTAGCACTATTGGACCGTTCCATTTCACACGTTTCTCGTTTGCCGGTTCATATTCTATAGGATAAGGTTCGGAAAAGGCATCGTGTTCGGGCCCGGTCTTATGTATCATATATCCTCCGGTAATCTTTTTGTTGATGAAACGTCCTAAGAAGGTACCGACATTGGAGAGGAGACCGCCTCCGTTGTTGCGGATGTCGATAATCAAACCACGGCTGTTGTAGAGGATAGCGAATATATAGTCAAGGGCGACGTCGCTCACCTGCACTGAGAAGGAGGGGAAATACATATAGGCTATCTCTCCGGGGAGCTGCTTATACATTATGCCTCCGGCTGTGAGCCAATCAAATTCAAGGTAGTTCTCTTCCAAGGTGCGGAGGTTGAAATCCTGGGGATAATCTGTCCACCATTTTCTATAATAGCTGGTGTTATAGCGAGAGGAAAGATTGACGTGCCCATCTTGAAGCTCATCGAGCATAGCAGCACAGATGAAGAAGAGCTGGATGGAGTTGGTCTCGGCAGTTATCTGTTCGCGATAATGCTTGCCAATCTCACGCCAATTCAGATCCTTTTCGCGGAAGAAGCAATAACGTTGGTCAACGATGTCCCAGAGAGCGTCGAAGTTACCGTAAATATCGTTCTGATAATCAGGCTCGTCATGGCAGCCGCATAGACCGGAAGCCATAATCGCACCTAATATTATTGAGAGCAGTCTATTTTTCACGTCGGTAGTTATGTTTGTGCTTTAAAGCAATTGTCTTTAAGTATAACTGGCAGGATCAATACGTGGAATATATTACCTCCGTGGGGAGTTTGGCACGCCGTTTTTTCAATCCGATGCCACCCGGCACTACGCCGATCACAAACGTATGGGTCATAATCTTGGTGTTAAGATTACAAGCCCATTGGGTGTAGGCATTGAAACGGTAACCCACGGTCATAGCCGTACGTCCGAAGTCGAGGGTAGCTGAAAGAAGATTGTCGATCCTGAAATTGTTGCCCCACCATCCGGCGTGGACCAACCCTTTATGATTGCCGAGATATATCTCATAATAGGTCTCGCCATATTCCGGGGAGAAGAATACACTCAGCGAGGGGAGCGAAACCTCATCGCGCAGAAGTATGGGCAACCTGCCAATCTTGATCGGACGACTTAGCGATGCACGTGCAGCCAAATTAAAATCGGCGATTGCTTCCACAGGATTGTTGCCGTTGCGCAGAAGGTAGTAGGCACCTCCTTG
>CAMWIF010000376.1 GCA_947174225.1 uncultured Porphyromonadaceae bacterium
CCAATAGGCCGCTGGTGTCATCTTCGACAAACCTGCTGCGCATTGAAATAAATAAAAAAAATGACCTCCAACAGGGTGGAGGGCACTGAAAAAGTAAGAATAATTCAGCATACACCTCTTCAAGGTGAAAATTAATAACTCGCCAAGTCCTTATATGAGGATTTGGCGAGCTTTTCTTTTCAAGCGCCAAAGGGCACAACATAGCTTCACATGGACGTTATAGAGAGCCGCTGGTCATGTGTATACGGCTTCAATGGTCCTTATCAGCTCAATCGGAGGATTCGTTTGATATTTGCGGCAAAAATGACCATTGCTCCCTGCATTCGCATACAGTCTATGCCGTATGAGTCTGCACGATCATATCCAAATACATTTTTTAGTTCTGAGTTTTTTGCCTCGATCTTGTATCGGACCTTGGCTTTTGTGCTAAACTTCTCTGTTTTTTCGAAGTCTGCCTGTTGTTGATGTTCCTCAGATTTTATCTGAACAGAATATGTCTTGCTCTTGGCTCCGTCCTTATAGCAGCCGCTCCGTCTGGAACATATCTTGCATTTGTCTACATCAAAAAAGTAAACAGTCGCTTGATTTTTATCTTGTCCTTTCTTGCCTTGTCGGGCTTTTCTTATTGCCATGTGGCCGGCAGGACATACGAACATTCCGGCATCTTTATTAAAGTCAAACTTATCTTCGTCTTTACGAGTTCCATTGCTGATTGTCGGGTTCAGTCTGGCTACAAGTTCAAAACCGTTTTCCTCATCATTGGATAGTTTGATGTTTTCTTTGCCTGAGTATGCGGTGTCGCCCACAACCGTTTCTACGACCATTCCGTTTGCTCGACTTAGCTCCACTAATTCTTCAAGCTGTGGGCCGTCACCCTTCTCTCCAGAAGTGACTGTGGCAGCTGTGATGATACGCTCGTCACTCATGGCGATATGGGTTTTGTAACCGAAGAATGCATCTTCCTCGCTTTTATGACCGACTCTTGCGTCCTCGTCTTTTGATGTCACATAGTGGTCCTCAATGTCTGAAAGCACTTCCTTGAGCATATTGAGTCGCTCCTTGATTTTTGGGACCTCAGCGAGTGTCGGATTGGAACTGACAACATCAAGCAGGTCTTTGGTATAGTCAAGCTCATGCTCAAGCTCGTCGTCGGTGTTCTTCGACGGCAGCATATCTTTGATTGACTCATCCGACTCGTACAGGCTCTTGCGCAGCTGCTTTGAGCGGAGTCGCAGTATCTCGACCGGCGAGTAAGGGTTACTCCTCGAGCCGGTATGGGTGGCGTCAACTATTATTGTGCGGGATTTGATTATGCCTTTCTCTATGGCAATCTCAACCGTCTTGCCAATCAACAGATTCAAAAGATCCTTGTCCTTAAGGCGCAACTTACGGAACTTGCACAGTGAACTGGGATTAATCAGGTCTGTATTCTCCGGAGTCATGCCAAGAAAATACTTGAACGACATGTCATATCGGGATCTCTCTACAACATCGACATCGGATATGTCATATATGGTTTTCAACAGGAGATATTTGAACATCATTACGGGGCTTTCTGCCATACGCCCATTGTCATGGCAATATTTGTCCATGAGCTCCTTTTGGATAAAAGAAAAGTCTATAAGATCATTAATCCTGCGCAGAAGATTGTCTTTCGGTATGATCAAATCGTAGAGATCACTGTAATCACTGAACTGTAGTGTCCGTTGTATAGGTAACATGTCAATCCGTTTTATACCTATAAAGGTACAAAAAAATCGGCACATATACAAGCTTTTTTACTTGTTATGTGCCGATTGAATCAATTAAATTCTGGGATATGCCTCAGTAAGGTACTTTTTCAGTGCCCTCAACAGGGTGTGAAGGTCATTTGTGTGAGTTCTTCTATTTAGGGTTGGTAGAGGAAGCGCTTGATGCTTCTCTTTGGAGTCTTCTCAAATTCCTTGTCGAATATTCTGATCTCTGAAATTTTGGAGTAAGAGGGGAGCTGCGGATTCAGAAGCTTGAGATTTTCATCCATCACTGTGTCTGCATCCTTTCCATCTTTCTTCAGCGCATCAAAATCGGGATATACGAGAGCTACGAGTTTTCCGTTATCGTCTATCACTACCGATTCGATTACGTATGGAAGGTTGTTGATCTTTTGTTCGATTTCCTCGGGGTAAATGTTTTGCCCTGAGGGACCCAGGATCATTGTCTTGGAACGCCCCATTATGCGGATATTGCCTTCTCTGTCGCGAGTGACGAGGTCGCCGGTATTCATCCACCCGTCTTTCATCACTTCTTTCGTGGCATCATCATTTTTATAGTAACCTTTCATCACGTTGTCGCCTCTTACCCATAGGTTGCCTGGTATGGTCTCCGGATCAGGAGAGTCTATCTTCGCCTCCATGCGCTCTACGATCTTGCCAACAGTGCCGGGTTTTTCTTTTTCGGGTGTCTCATAGGTGATGAGAGGTCCACATTCAGTCATGCCATAGCCGACAGTGACGGGGAACTTGATCTTCATTAGGAATTCTCCGACTTCAGCATTGAGAGCCGCACCTCCTATGATGACCTGCTTCACTTGTCCGCCAAGAGCCTTCACAAGCTGAGTTTTTATCTTGCCTAGTATGATTCCTTTTATGATAGGAAGCTTGAGCAGGAAGCGCATCTTAGGCTGATTTATTACCGGGAATACCTTTGTCTTTACAATTTTCTCCAAGACGAGAGGAACGGTGATGATGAGCTTAGGTTGCACTTCAGCAAAAGCTGCAAGCAGGATCGCGGGTGAGGGAGTGCGTCCGAGGAATGTGCAATGGCATCCTTTGGCGAAAGGATGGAGCATCTCGATCACCATTCCATAGAGATGGGCGAGAGGGAGCATATTCAGCACTCCATCACCGGGACGGAGGAAAGTCAGGAATTCCATGCAGAACTTGATATTGCTCCATATGGAACGGAATGGAAGCATCACTCCCTTGCTCATGCCAGTGGAGCCTGATGTGTAGTTGATGACTGCGAGATCATCCGGTTTATCCTGAAACCAATTTATATCTTTAGATGAGAAACCATGAGGGTACTTATCCTTGAAGAATTTATCTATGTGGTCGTGAGCTATGGTCAGATTC
>CAMWIF010000377.1 GCA_947174225.1 uncultured Porphyromonadaceae bacterium
AAAGACTCCCGGTTTGGCAGGAGAGGAAATCAACATCGCCACACAGCGTGAGGTGAGCATGGAGACCACGCTCAAGACAATAGCCAAGCTGATGGATGCCGACATCAAATGGGTCACCGACCCTGAGCGTCTGCGTCCTGCCGGAAGCGAAGTGTTCCGCCTGCTTGGCAGCAATGAGAAAATCACTGCTCTCACCGGCTGGCGTCCACAAGTTTCGCTCGAAGAGGGCTTACGACGAACCATCGACTGGATAACTTCCGGCGACAACCTAAAGAATTATAAACCCAATATATACAACAAATGAAAAATCAGCAACTCACGGTGCTTCTCCTCGGTGGCGCACGCAGGGTATCGCTTGCCGAACTGTTCAAACGCTCAGGCCAACGTATCGGCTATAAAGTCAATATCGTGAGCTACGATCTCTCCGAAGAAGTTCCCATAGCATTGGAGGCTAAGGTTATAAAAGGCCTCAAATTCAACAATCCCGAAGTGGTGGCTGACATTAAGAAAGTGGTGGCTGACTACGATGTCAACATCATTCTGCCCATCGTCAACAACTCTATCGAACTTGCCTCGGTGCTTAAGTCGGAGTTGCCCGACGTGTTCGTGCCTGTCACTGACTTCGAGAATGCCAAGTCGCTCTTCGACAAGGCAGAAGCCGCCAAGGTATTCAAAGAGGCAAAGCTTCCCATTCCGCGCACCTACAGTGTCCTCTCTGCCCAGATGCCTGCCATCGCCAAGCCACGTAAGGGTGGCTCGTCACGTGGCATACAGATTTTCAATAATATAGAAGATCTTATGCATCTTCAAAATCTCCAGAACTACCTTATCCAGGAATATATCGAGAACGCAAGGGAATACACCGTAGACTGCTATATAGACGGTAAAGGCGAAATTCTTGTCACCGTGCCTCGTGAACGTCTCGAAATTATGGGTGGTGAATCCACACGTACCATCACTTGTCATAACAAGGTACTTGAGACCCTCAGCCGAGAAGTGATCGAGAAATTCTCCCTGCGTGGACCTGTAAACCTTCAGTTCCTCCACGACCTTGACACCGACCGCTATCTCCTTATGGAGGTTAACCCACGTCTTGGAGGCGGAGTGATCTGTTCTATCTATGCCGGTGCTCCTATCGTAGACTATATTATAGATGAGTCTCTCGGAGCGGAACTTCAACCTTGCACCGATTGGGCATCGGGCACACTTCTTGCCCGCTATTTCAAGGAGGCGATCTTCTATGAGAAAGACTGAGACCATTTGGCTCATTCCTGCTCGTGGAGGGAGTAAAGGCATTCCGGGAAAGAACGTGAAGTCCTTCTGCGGACGTCCGTTAGTATGTATGTCAGTTGATCAGGCTCTCACTCTCGCAGAGCCTGATGATATAGTTTTTGTATCCACTGACGACGATACCATAGCAAAAGCGGCTGAGACGTGCGGTCCGGTCGTACCCTTTCGTCGCCCCGACCGATTAGCCACCGACACTGCATCCACCTACGACGTCATCATCCACGCGCTCGATGAATTCGAGCAGCGTGGGAAACGGTTTGACCGTGTGGTGCTCCTTCAGCCTACCTCACCGCTCCGTTCGCTCGACGATATCCGGAATGCGATAAGCCTTTGGTCGCCGGAGATAGATATGGTGGTAAGTGTTTGCGAGGCACGCACCAATCCCTACTATAATGCATTCGAGACCGCTCCCGACGGCACTCTGCATATATCGAAAGGCGAAGGTACATACACACGTCGTCAGGACGCTCCCAAGGTCTGGGAATACACCGGTGCCGTATATGTAATGACTGTCAAATCGCTCCGTAAGGGACCAATGTCCTCTTTCAAAAAGATTATCCCCTCTCCTATGGATGCTGAAAGGGCGGTTGACCTTGACACTCCTATTGACTGGATAATCGCCGAAGCCCTTTTCCGCGATAAGCAATCCCATATCGAGAACGCCAATCATCTATCCGATACATCTGATGACACCAGCCGAAGAGACGCTTAAGAAATATTATGGCTACTCTACTTTTCGCCCGGGACAAAAGGAGATAATCGAGCAGGTATCTTCAGGACGTGACGCACTTGTGCTTATGCCCACCGGAGGTGGTAAATCTCTATGTTACCAGATTCCAGCGCTTATGCTTCCCGGCTGCGCCATCGTTGTGTCGCCCCTGATAGCGCTGATGAACGATCAGGTAGAGGCATTATGTGCAAATGGTATTCCGGCTGCTGCCATACATTCCAACCGTGATGAATATACCAATCGCGAGTTACTTTATGCTGCCTCTCAAGGAAAATTAAAACTCCTTTATATATCTCCGGAGCGCCTGATGCTTGAGTTAGACAACATAGTTGAGAGGCTTCCGGTATCTCTTATCGCCATTGATGAAGCCCATTGCATCTCGCAGTGGGGTCACGATTTTCGTCCTGTATATACCCAGCTCAGTGTTTTGAAGCAACGGTTTCCAAATGTGCCTGTGATGGCGTTGACAGCTACAGCCGATCGTCTAACCCGTGAAGACATCGCCCATGCATTGGGACTTGATAATCCCTTTGTCTACATCGGCTCCTTCGACCGCCCCAACATATCCCTCCGGGTTATGAACGATCCCGGGAAAAAGCAACGTCTACGGATAATTGGCTCTTTGATTGACAAATATCACCTCGACTCGGGTATAGTCTACTGTCTTAGTCGGAAGAAGACGGAGGCTATGCACGAAGCACTGACCGAAATGGGATATAAATCGGTGTGCTACCACGCCGGACTGCTTCCACAGGAGCGGGAAGCGGCACAGAGAGCCTTTGTAAATGGCGAAGCTCAGGTGGTCTGCGCTACAATCGCTTTCGGTATGGGTATAGACAAGAGCAACATACGCTGGGTAGTTCACAACAATATCCCCGGTAACATCGAAAGCTATTATCAGGAGATTGGCAGAGCCGGACGTGACGGACTGCCCGCAGAGGCATTGATGTTCTATAACTTCGCCGACATTATCACACGTCGAAGTTTTGTCGATGAATCGGGAAGACGGGAGATCAACAATGAGAAACTCGACTTTATGCAACGTTACGCCGAAGCCACCGTGTGTCGGCGACGAATAC
>CAMWIF010000378.1 GCA_947174225.1 uncultured Porphyromonadaceae bacterium
GTCGCCAGAGGGGAAGTTGTTGTCGGCTACAAGGGCAGTGAGTTGTGACCTTACCTCCACCGCATTGCTCTCGCGCATAAGTATACGGAGTTTGAGTGCATTCGCCACTTTTACCCATTCGGAGGCACGTGCGCCCGGGAGAAGGAAGTTTGTGCATACGCTTTCCAGACCGTTTACCTTAGAAATCGCATCATCCAACTCCGCGATGATGCCGGCGTACACGTCTTTGCCGTCGTCATATTTCGGGGTGATGTTGTTGATGTCGAGAGCCTCGCTGTAAGGAATCTCACCGTAGCAGTCGATGAACGCCTGATATGTGGCGGCGCGGATAACGGTGGCTGCAAGCACTGTGCCATAGCTTTCGCTCTCCTCAGCCAGTGCAATCACGGTTGAGAGGTTCTGGAGAGTGCGGGTGGTTAGATTGGAATAGGTGGAGCTTGAACGCACGGCACTCTGCATAAACTGGCTATAGTCCATATAGTTTGAGGTGCCGAAGTACTGGGAGTAGTGCTGAGCGAAATATCCGCCTGTGATGCGGAAATAATCGCTGTAGCTGTTGGCAAAAGCCATCTCAGCACCCGGGAAGATAAGGTCGGGAGTAAGATTGCCGACCGCCGGTGAGTTGGGGCTTTCGTTTATGTCGAGATAGCTGTCGCAGGCACCCAATGAGAGCGACAATGCTACGACTCCGGTCAATAATATCTTTTTCATTTCTGATCAGGCTTTAGAAAGTTACTTTGAGGTTGAAGCCGAATGTGCGGCAAGAGGGGTTGGTATACAACTCACCGAATCCGTAGGCGATGTCGCCATAGCCGGTAACAGTTGTGGATTCAGGATCGACGTAGCGGTTCTCCTTGGCGGTCCAGATGAAGGGATTGTTGCAGTAGGCTGTGAGCACAATCTCGTTCATATATATGCTGTTCATCCATTTCTTGGGAAGACTCCAGCTCAGAGAGATATTGCGGAGCTTGCAGTAGGTGCGGTCGGTGAGATAAGCCAAACCACCGTGACCCCATCCGTAGTTGTTGAAGTAGTTCTGGAAGCTGCTGTTAGCTACATATATCGGAGTGGTGTTTTCGCTGTAGCTGCCGTCGGAGTTCTTCACTACTGAGCCGGGGATGATGAACGGGCGACGCTCGTTCTCCTCAGTTACGATGCCGTTGCCGGTAAACTGCATAAGGTTCTTTGTGCGTGAGAACATCTTGCCGCCGTAGCGGATGTCGAAGGCTGCGCTGAGGGTCACACCGTAGAGAGTGAAGGCTGTGGTGAGACCACCTGTCCATTGGTGGTTCATGCTGAAGCCGGTTGCCTGAATGTCATCGCTCAGGAGGGGCTGGCCGTTGGCATCTACGATTGGTGAGCCGTAGTAGGGGCTGTTCTCGTCGGTGACATACTGTGGAAGATAAGTGTAATACTGACCGATTGCCTTACCCTGCTCCGCATACATATAGACTGCATCGTTTCCGGCGGAGAAGTCGTAGATAGATACCTTTCCACCCTCAAGGCTTTCGGGCAGGGAGAGCACCTTGTTGTAGTTCTTTGAGAAATTGAATCCGAGTTCCCAAGTGAAGTTCTCAGTCTGGACGGGCACAGTGTTGAGCATAACCTCCACACCTCTGTTGCGTACCTTACCGAAGTTGACCACCTGGCTGCTGAAACCTGTGGAGGGATCGACAGGGAGGGTGAAGATCTGGTCGGAGGAGATACGGTTGTAGTATGATGCGTCGAGGTCGATTCTTCCGTTGAAGAATTTGATATTTGTACCCACCTCAAACTCGGAAGTCATCTCAGGCTTTAGAGTGTTTGCTCCTGAAGTCGCGGATGCCATGAAGGCATTGGCTGCGTTGAAGGGGAACTTGATGATGTAGTTGCCGTAGTAGCCGTTGGTGTAAGCCTGGAGGTAGTTTGTGGCGGTATAGTATGGATCGGCGTCGTTACCGGTCTTACCGTAAGCCAAGCGCACCTTTCCGAAAGTGAGCACATCGTTCTTGGGTATGAACCTGGTGAAGATGCCGCTGAGTGTCACACCGGGGTAGAAGAATGAGTTGTTTCCTTTGGGGAGGGTTGACGACCAGTCGTTACGAGCTGTGATGTCAAGGTAGAGGAAGCTGTCCCAACCGAGACTGACATCGCCGAATAGGCCTACGAGACGACGCTTGCTCTGTCCCTCACCGAGTGTGGTGCGTGTAGCGCCGTTGCTGAGGTGCCAGAAGCCGGTGTTGATTGCCAAATCGTCGGTTTCGCCGTTCATATATGTGGCGGAACGCTCATTGAGGTTGAAACCTACAGTGGCACCGAGTTCGAGACGCTCATCAAGGAAGTTCTTGCTATAGTTGGCAAGGAAGTCGTGGTTGAGCTCATGGCGGCGACGATAGTAGGTATACACATAACCTGCCTGGTTCATATTGCTGGGTGCATAGCCGTAGTCTTCGTTGATGAGAGCGTCATCAAGAGCAATCTGTGGATAGCCCTGCTTCTGGTCGTAGTCGGAATAGTCGAAACCGAAGCGGTAGGTAAGCGTTAAGCCGTCAACCGGGAAAAGGTCGAGCTGGAGCTTGCCGAAAGTCTGCTTACCGTTAAGCACGTTGTAGTTGTTGGCGATTGCCCAATAAGGGTTGGTGATGCCGTAAGGCGTATAGTAAGCTTCCGGAGTGTTGAATGCGCTGTTGAGGTTCTTCATATCGACGATGGAGATGTCTCGCGGCATCTCAAGAACACCGTCGATAGGTGATGTGCCCTGATAAGAACCTACAGTCTTTGTCTTCCAGTTGGCGAAGCTCATAGCGGTAGAAACCTTAAACCATTTCTCAGGCTGGAATGACCCACGGAACGCGATTGTGTTGCGTGTGTAGGAATCGGCATCGGTCGGCATCACACCGTTGTTGTTGGTATAAGAGTAAGATGTGTAATAGGTGAGTTTCTGATCGTGGCTTGTGCCGCTTATTGCCACATTGTGGGTCTGCGATACGCCGGTGTCGTAGAAATCACGCACATTGTTCTTCTTTGCGCTGTATTCATGGATAAGCTGGGAGTTGTTCCAGATCGGACCGTATACCTAGGTGCTTCCGTCGAGGGCGGGACCCCAAGAAC
>CAMWIF010000379.1 GCA_947174225.1 uncultured Porphyromonadaceae bacterium
CCGGGTCGATGTTCTTGATGACAATCTGCTTGTCCTGGTCGGTGATGTCGCGTATATCATCTACGCTGTTGTTGGAGGCGGCATCGAGCTCCACTACATTCATGGAGGTGCCACGCTCTATGGCCTTGCAGTTCTCGCATTCGCAGCAAGCCTCCCCGTCGGCTGTCGGGTTAAGACAGTTGATGGTCTTTGCAAAAATTCTTGCACACGAAGTCTTGCCCACTCCGCGTGGCCCACAAAAGAGATAGGCCTGTGCGAGGCGGTCGGTCGTGATTGCATTCTTTAGCGTGGAAGTCAGGGCTTTCTGCCCCACCACACTGCGAAAAGTGGCCGGTCGGTACTTGCGTGCGCTCACTATATAATTATCCATAATGCAAAATAAGCAAAAATTTAGCGGATAGCCAAATTTTTGCTTATTTAAGTTGTCGGGTTGTCAGGTTTTCGGGTTGGGAGATATTCATGATATATCATGATTGATCAGGATGTATCATGATATATCATGTGATTATTTTGTCATTTTTTCTGCAATCCTACCTACGAGCTCAGGATAAAGCTGCGATGGGAAATGGAATTCGGGAGCCTTGGGAATGGTCAGGACCATCAGATGCTCGAGCGCAGCATCGACACTCTCGCTTCCGATAAGGCACAAGATATTCATGCCCCCTTCAGAGCCAAGATAGGCCCGCGGACGCGCCGGGCATCCGGCGATGCCGGGTTCTGCCGACCATCGGCATTTCCAAGCGGCGTCCCCGGACAGTATAAGGGTGTTTGCAGAGCGCTGCCATCCCGATATCTTGACCGACACAAGACGCAGGAAATCTTCTGGCACCGTTACCTCCACGGCATAGAGTCCGCAGGGCATGAGCCGCGACGTGGTCTCCCCAACTGTAGGCACGCCCCCACCAAGCTGATCCAAAGGGGCTCCCCTAATGATCCCGGCACCAATTTCCGGGAGCATACTCTCGATCATCCGGGCTACCTCATCGGCTATCTCACCGATGCGCCCTCTCACGTCTCGAATTAAGGTATCTATGTTGAAAGTCATGGGTTATCAGGTTTTCTTTCGAAGCTCAATACCGAGCCGCTTGGCCACATCATAGCAGGATCCTTTTGTCGACAGATCTTCTGCAGGTATGCCATGGGTATGCTCAAGATATTCGTAGATATCTTCTTCGTTTGAGTATTCAAATGTTTTAGACTCGGTTGACGCGCACGGAGTTCGCTCTACTACTAAGTTTGACTCGGAGGGAAGCTGGCTTCCGGTCTCCGGCTCCGTATAGACCAAACGGATTCGCTTGCTGCGGAAAGCTTCCGAGCCTTCGATCACAGTCTGCACCACGGGGTCAGACGTTTCGTAGGAGGCAGCGGTGCAAGCACCGCCGCAAAGGTGTCCTCCTGTAAAGGAGACCCGTAGGGAGCTTCGCCCTACCTTAAATACAGGATGCCACTCCATCATCCCATTTACTTCATATCTTTTTTTCGTCGTTGTCATCGTTTTCGTCGTTGTCATCGTTTTCGTCGTTTTCGTCGTTTTCGTCGTTGTCATCGTTGTCGTCGTTTTCATCGCTCCTCATTTTCGTCGCGTATCGGTGACAACGATGACGACGATGACAACGATGAAAACCCTTTACTCTACAGACACTTCTCCGGTGTATTCTTTCCAGCCGCCGTCATAGTGCCACATGGAGCCGGAGCGTGCTGAGCCGGATATGCCGGGGCAGTCCTTTACGAGGTAGTAGATCTTGCCGACGATGGTGTCCGGGGCTTCCTCCGAATCCCACATCATCAGGCACTGACTCCCTTCAGCACCAGACTCCCCTTCTCCGTCGATCCAGATGTGGCAGCTCCCCTTCAAGGCGAGCGCATCCCAAATCAGGATACCACTGCGGGTTGCCTCATGACCCTCCATACGGTCTTGGAAACTATGCTCTGCGCTATACACATAGTGCACCAGACGGTCTTCGCCGATAAGGGCACCGCTATGGCTCCAGCCGAGACGGTCAAGGGTCGGCTCCCGCTTTATCTCGATGTCGCCGAAGACAGTGTGGAAGTTTGTCACAGTCCAGCCGATGCTGTTCACTTTCGTCGTGATATGTATCTCAGGATGGCGCGAGAAGTCGACACACTGTATCTGCTCAAGCAGATCCTTGCCTGCAAGAAGGAGTGCTGTCTTGGGCACATCCTCCCCAGTGAAGAACATCTTGGCAAGTGCTATGATCTTCTCTATAGTCCAAGGGCCGCTGTGCTGCAGCTCACGCTTGAACTGCCATCGCAACCCTTCTGTGCTGTAGACAGTCTGCATGCCCAATCTCGGCACATTGATCTGGAATTTTCCGGCACGTCCCGCCCAGAGGGTGCGGTTGCCGCGCACCTTGAAGTTGGCGATCGCCTGCTCAGCCACTATTGCCTTGGCAAACGGGATGCGCTTGCGCTGACTTTCGAAATAATCGCTCACTACCTGATTCATACCACGCTTCTGAAGGTAGACACGTGTAGGCTGAGGCACGATAAGGTCGGGATCCACCTCCTTCTGGGTCTCATAAAGGGAGTTGGCAAGGAGCACCAACTTTGTATCTTTCGGGATAGAAGGAACCATCGACAACTCATCTTCAGGCGACATCTTCTTTCCGTTGACTGCACGCACAATAGGGCAACCGGTAGCTGTGTCGTGACCCACCACGAAGAGCATCAATGACTTGCCCGGAGTAATGCTTTTACCATCTTGGTCATACCCGTCGACACCTTTCGCAAGAAGCGTGGTGTATTGTCGCGGAAGGTTTTCTTCGCCGGGACGCACGGGAAGCACCACCTGTGTCTGCCCTGAGGTGGTGGCAGCAGTGGTGGTAATGGTTGATTTGGGTTCATCTATCATGAAATGATCCACTTCCGGGCTATTGACTTTCACTCGCTTGGAGCGCAGCATGAGGTTCATAAGCGGAGTGTCGTCGCTATTGAAGCTGAATAGCTGCTGGTCGAGATCCGGTTCGGTAAAGTTGCCGGCATTGATGCCGCCGGTGGCATTGGCGAGCGCGCTGACTGTAGCGGGCTGCCCGGGATTGATTGATGTATTCATAAGTTATAATTTAATG
>CAMWIF010000380.1 GCA_947174225.1 uncultured Porphyromonadaceae bacterium
AAGTTAATAATAATTTGCGAACTCTTTGTTCGCGAAGATACTTTTTTTGATTACTATCCTATTTTTAAGAAGTATGTTAAGGGGTTTAGAAGCGGAAGCCGATGTTGGCGGAGAAGTTTTCTACGGAGCTGAAGAGGGAGTAGGTGCCGCTTTTGTACCAATGGCCGTTGAAGCGGAAGATGCCGCTGAAGAAGAAGTTGCCGAGGTTGTAGGTTATGGAGGAACGCCCTGCCAGGTTCATTGCTGTCATATATTTCGCACCTTCAAGGGAATCCTCGTAGCAGTGGGTAAGACCAATGGAGGGGGTCAGCGTGGCATTGAAGAGAAGGCGCGGTCTTATCACCCAGTTATAGCCGTAGCCCAATACCAAGGCATAGGAATTATAATGAAATTTGTAGGTGGTCAGTGGGATGGTAAGGTAGGGGAGCAGCTCCAGTGGGAGCTTGGTGAAATCAAAACTCAGGAGTATGTTGGAATAGGCAAATCCCGTTATAAAGGATCCTTGACTTTTCTTCTGAATCTTCGAAAAATTGTAGGCTGCTCCGTGAGAGTAACGTTTGTGATTGAAATAATAGACAGCGTCCAGTCCGTAAGTGTATAGTGAGAGTCCCGGAAATTTCTCTTTGAAATAATGTCCGTCGCGATAATCACCGAAACGACGCAGGAATGTGCCTCCCGTATTCTCGTGGTAATATGCCTCGATATTGAAGAGAGCACAGTTGAAGCCCAGCTCCATCTTCTTATGGTCGTTGGTGTGTCCATTGATGATATTGCCCATATCGTAGGTATAGCCTACACTGACAGCCATATATTGCAGATAAGCACCGACGTTGGCATACATATCGCTGAGCATATGTATTCTCATACGCTCCGGAAAGGTCATGATGTAACTGTCTACCCAGTTGTCGTTGACCACACGAGCTTTCCAACGCTTACCTGTGCCCACCACATAATCAGAATCGTAGGAATTGAAGAAATGGTCGCCCCATTTATATACATCAAGACAGAATTTCAGAAACTTAGGATAACGGACTGTGGTGTCATTGAGATTAAGGGTAAAATTCTTAGCCTGATTCCACCACCAGCGCTCGCTCTCGGTTTTCTGATAACCCGGAATGGTAGTGGGCATATCATCAGTGGATACTTTTATTGGAATTTTCGGTGCAAAAATTGGAAGAGAATCGGGTATAATACGTGTTTCCGCAGCCCATAAAGCCGACGGAGATAGTAATGAAATAATGATTACAGAAATGGTGACCAGTATACGTGAAGCCATTCTTGTAAAATGTATTATTGGGTTATTTTATGCCTCTTGCGTCGAGCGCTTTCTGATAGCGACGGGCATTGGCGAGATGTTCTGGATATGTGGAAGCGAAATTGTGATAGCCTGAGAAATCCTCCTTTGCACACATATATAGATGTGAGGATGGCTCGGAATTTAACACCGCATCTATTGTGGCTACACTTGTGGTGCGTATCGGACCGGGAGGCAGACCATTGTTAAGATAGGTGTTGTATGGAGAGGCAACTTTCAGATGGCTGCCTTTCACCCTGCGGATGGTGAAATCGTTGAGGGCATAACGTATGGTGGGGTCGGCTTGCAGAGGCATACCTGCCTTGATACGGTTGATGTATAGACGCCCTATTTTCCCTTTATCATCGAGCTTGTTGCTCTCCTCATCCACGATGGAGCAGAGGGTCATAACTTGTGCAGGTGTCAGACCGAGGGCTGCGGCTTTGGCACGACGTTCCTTATTCCACACTTTATCGTAGTTATCACCAAGCTTACTTATGACCTGATTCGGAGAAGCCGACCAATATAATTCATAAGAATCATCTATGAAGAGCGCTATAGCCTGATTGGGTGTAAGTCCGTAACGCGAAAGTGTCTCTTTATCGGTAAGAGCAGCTTTCAAGGAGTCGGAGGTAAAGTCAAAACGACGTGCCACACGCTCTGTGAGGGTGGGGAGAGTGCGGAATCCGTTGATAGTAAGGGTCAGTGGATATTGTGTTCCATGTGCGAGCTTACGCTCCACACGTAGAGGAGACAAGCCTTCTTCAATAAGGTACGCGCCGTGACGTTTTGAGAAATCGGAATTTCGTAGCGATGCCACTCGCATCACTTTGTCGGCAAAAGGCTTGCCGAGATATTTTGTCAGGGTGTCGGCTACATTCTGAGACGTGGCATCCTTGGGGATTTTGATTACCGCTTGCTCCGGTGCCTTGCTGGTTAGGATGGGAATTGTGAAAATAAGACCGGCTGCGATTATGGCGAAAACTGCCACAAGCGTTATCCACAAAGCAGTGTGTTTTTTCTTGACTTTAGGAATATTCTCATCATTAACAGGAATATTCTTGTCATTAACAGAGATATTCTCATCGTTAAGAGGGATATTTCCGTTTTCGTCATTGACAACTTCACTGACATCAGATTGATTCTCATCGTAGCTGTTGGAAGCAACTGTATTATCACTCTCCCTACTAAGGGCTTCGTTATCAGCGGAGACGGTATCAGCGGAAGTATTATCAGGATTCGCGTTGTCGGTATTTTCGCTATTGACGTTAACGTCTTTGTTTACAGTGTCGTCGGCGGGGGAGGACATAGAAGAGTCAGAATGAATAGCTTTGAAGGAGGGTTAAAGAGAATGTTATATGGAAGTGGATTTAAAGCCCGTCTCTCGTGAAAGAGGGAGACGGGCCTTTGGTTCGTTTAGGGTCAATGTTTACTTCTTACCCTTTACTTTTTCAAGCTGCGGCTCAAGAGCATCAAGCGAAAGGTCGATTGCCTCCTCGAAAGTATCGGCAATCTTCGATGCGAAGAGGTCAGCTCCGCCGGGGATGCTGAGTTTGATTCCCGCTTCTTTGTTTTTGGCTGCCTCCGGCTTTACGAGAGTGAGATTAACTTCTACGCCACCTATGGCATCGAAACGACGGGTGAGCTTTTCAATTTTCTTGTTGACGAATGCAACGAGTTTTTCTGAGATGTCGAAATGAATCGCTTTAATCTTTACTTCCATAATAACAATATTTTATGGTTTATGAAACAGTGAGTCGCGAGGAGCA
>CAMWIF010000381.1 GCA_947174225.1 uncultured Porphyromonadaceae bacterium
CTGAGTGTCATGTCATCACCGAGAGGCTTGAACGTCTCCCCGTCAGTGGAATAGCAATATCTGGCCCGATCCATATCATAATCTCCGTGCAGACGTAGCCAAATCTTGTCGGTCTTGGCAGGGAGCACCACATCAAGGGTATCGTTTTTCAGTTGCTCAAACCTTCGCAAAGTCAGCATATTTCCTTCCTTCACAACTCCAATCCAGCTGCAAGGCACGTTGATATTGCAAAGGCCGGCCACATCACCATCCTTCATTCCGGCTGTATACAACTCTACGGTCACATCAGACTCCGGACCAACGGCACGCTGGGTAAGTGTGTTTCGGGCCCACATTAGCTGCTCGGCAGGCATGGTGTTGAGACGCAGACGCCCTTTGCTAAGCTTCCATTTGCTGTCGTCAGGATTATGGTTCCACTGCCAGACGCGTCCGAGTCTCTTTCCGTTGAAGTCTTCGTTGCGTTCATATGGTGCATGTATTGGTTCGGTGTCGCGTGCCGCCGTCTCAGGCTTAAGCCATGTGCGAGGTGCACGTCCGAGATTTCCCTCAAGACCGATCATTGGCCAACCATCTTTCCAAGTAATAGGAGCAAGTCCCGGAACTCTGCCGATTGAATGGAAATCTTGCATCAACACTGCCCACCACTGGCCATCGGGAGTGTCGACTATACCTCCCTGATGGATGTTGGAAGCTGCTGTTTTGTCGGCATCTGGCATTGCCACGCTCACAGGATATCCGTCAGGCATGATTCTACCTTTGATTTGAGTCATAGGTGCAGCATGATAGCCGAATGTCTCGTCGGCTGTGATCACACGGGTCTCATAAGGTCCCCAAATGTTATCAGCCCTACTGCACAGGGTGCGTCCGTTGGGTATATAGTCAGTGGAGATAAGATAATATTTGCCATCGATTTTATACATATGATGACCCTCCCCTACTCCATTGCCTTCAGGGATAATTACCCTCTCAGTGCCTTCTACAGGGCCTGACATATCTGGTTTGAGCTCTGTGCACTTCACTTTCCCATAGCCATGTATGGCATAGATCTTGCCGTCATCATCAAACAATACACCTAAATCATAGATATTCCCCTGCATATTGGAATGCTTCCATGGACCCTCAATGTTGTCGCTTGTGAAGCACTGCAGTCCCTTGCCGTTGACATTGCTGTATAGATAGAACTTCCCGTCATGGTGCCTGATGCATGGAGCCCAGATGCCCTGACCATATATCTCCTTGCCGTTCTTAAGAGAGAATGCATCGTCATCGAAATCAAAGCGGTCAAAGCAATAAGACACGTTTTCCCAGTTCACAAGATCTTTCGAATGAAGTATCACAAGCCCCGGCACACTATGCATAGTAGTGCCCGCAAGGTAATAGTCGTCACCTACACGAATTACGTCCGGATCCGAAAACTCATCGTAGAAAAGTGGATTAGTAAAGGTTCCGTTGCCGTTGTCGGCACTCCATGATTTTGCAGTTTCTGCTTGCGAGGTTCCGACTGCCGAATACAATATCAACGACAGTGCAAGAGCTGTAAATTGTCTCATGATGGTTTAGATCTTAGTTATATTATATCTGAAGGCTACTTGCCTCCGGACTTTCATTTCACTTTATCACTTTATTTATCCACGCATACGACGTCGGTATTATACCTGCATCGAATACTCCTATGAGATTTCCTTCCGATGTATATCTATAGATAGCACCCTGCTGCTGATAGTCAAGTGCATCTGCCACAAAAATCTGTTCTGTTATTGGAGACACCGTCATCGAATATAGATAGCGGTCACCGGCAGGAACAACAATCTTAAACGACGGATACTGCTCGGTCAGATCAAGCATATATACACCCCCTACATTCTTGCCTTCTCCATTATATTCATTGACGATGAAATAAATTCGTGTACCTATGCCATTCGTGCACAATTTTGATACACTTGCACCGAGTGGAAGCTCAAAGACTCGCTTCTTATCCCATGTGGAGCCCGGCACTCCGGGATTGAGATCTAACTCCACAAGTGTAGGGGCTTCATAACCCACTGGATTATCTGCCCAGCCTCCTCCATCGCAAATAGTCCACAGATTGTCATGATTATCTTTGACAAGTGAATAGGGCTGTAATCCAACTATATATTCTCCTACTTCCTTATCTGTCTTGGTATCTATCTTTGCGATAGACTGTCCATAACTCCAGAGATTGACATATACATAGTCACCGACTTGGACCATCTCCTCCGAAGACCCTCCCTTTAGCTGACTACTTGAAACATCAACATATCCTGTTACACTGAACGTCTTGGGATTGACAATAGCAATCTTATCAGAATACATCTGAGTGACATAAGCTTTATCATCAGATACAAAATGAATATAACGAGGACTGACTAATCCGGAATCTATTCTTCCTTTCTCCTTAAGTGTTGCCTTATCGACTGCAAACACAACATTTGAATTGTTGACTACAATCCATAGATAATCGCCATTTAAGGTTGCCGACTGCGCTACATCACCCAATTTAAAACCATTGGCTGAAACAAAAGCATTGTTATGAGATCCGGTCTCCGGATTCCAAACTGTAAGGGATGCATTCGACATATTAAAATTACCCGAGTTGACCACAATAAGAGACTCTTCTTTCACTCCAAACCCGGGTTCATTTTCTACAGGCTCCTCCTTTGAACATCCCAAAAGGGAGAGCATAGAAAAACACACGCAAATATAACCTATCTTTTTCATAAAATAATAATATAAAAAAAAGGGACACACATTGCTGTGTGTCCCGTAAGGCGGCGATTACCTACTCTCCCGCTTTCGCAGTACCATCGGCGTTACAAGGTTTAACTTCTCTGTTCGGAATGGGAAGAGGTGGAGCCCTTGTGCTGTCATCACCTGAATGACGTGAAAAGGAAAATGACGCGGAAGCGGCGGGAAGACATCCCCAGGGCAACGCATGCGGCGTCCGACGCTGTACGTCTTACGTTGTACGTTCTCCGGAACGTATCGGGCAATTAGTACCGCTCGGCTGAGCGCGTCGCCACGCTTGCACCTGCGGCCTA
>CAMWIF010000382.1 GCA_947174225.1 uncultured Porphyromonadaceae bacterium
ACAACGTTCTTAACATATTGGAACACGTACTTGCTGTCAGACTCCAGACCATCGACTTCGATGTTTTCGCTGAACATAAAGGGATATGTGCCGTCATGGAGCTTGAGATTCTTTATCTTGATGTCTTTGCAGCGCCAGAATACTTCGTCGGCATCGTTCATCACTACGTTCTCGATATCGATGTCATACATCTCGCGAAACATTTTTGGAGCATCAATCACTGTGTCTTTCATCTTTAGATGATCGCTATACCAGAGTGCGGAGCGTCCACCTACGGCAAAATAGCAATGGTCGATCAGAAAACGGTGTACATGCCAGAAGGGGTAATTCCCCTCAAACACACAGTTGATGGCTTCTATATCACTGCATTCCTTAATTGCAGACTCTCCGGCACGGATCACGACATTTTCCAATCGTACGTTATGAGTCTCGAAAAGAGGACGTTCTCCTCCGAATTCCTTATCTTTTATAATTTCCATTGTCTGGTCTTGAGGTTTAGAAGGTTTAAGAGGTTTAAAGAGGCGGCTCAGTGTCAGAGCCGCCTCTTTATTAACAATAAATTCAAATCAGATGTTTCGAATCTTAGATTTTGGTAGGAATATACTAAATATGGGTATAAGTATGCTGAATTTATTTAAATATTTTCTTGCCATTACTTATGATTATTCCGGTTGCGTCTTCACCTACTTCTACACCTTGAAGATTGAATATATGGGTGTCAGTAGAGCCATTATTGATGATCTGGTCCACACTGTTGCTGCCGAATTCCTGCTTTCCTTCAAGGAGGACACCCCCTTCGTTTCCACCTTCTACAATATGAGCTACGAGACCGTTGAGATAATTCTCAAGGTTGGTGTATCCATTTTCAGCGGTAGCCGGGCCATCCTCCGGGTCGTTGGGATTCAGTCCGTTGGCTGCCTCCCATTCGTCTGGCATACCGTCTCCGTCGGTGTCGGCCTTGGCCTCCAGGGAGTTGAGTTGTGGGAATCCGTGGGAGCCATCAGCATAGGTTATATCATCTTGGTTATTTATAAGGCCCTTGCCGATACCGCTGACTATGCAACTTGCCACGCCGTCGCGGGTGTCGGCCACCATCATCTCATCATATTCGTCGCGGCTGAGCGACGCACCGGCATATTTTAGCACACGATCAAAGGCATCCTCCGCAGTGTGGGTAGTAACTGCCGCGAACTCCATAGGAACAAAAGCGTGCATTTCTTCTTCAGTACCATTATGGTAGTCAACTTTTTGACCCTTATCGATCTGATTGAAGAGTCCGATGGTCCAGTTGTCGGCAGAGACATCTGCATATTTGGAGTTGACATTGCCTTCGATATAGTAGCTTCCCCATTTATGAAGGGTCTTGCCCCAGTCGTTTGTGGAAACTTTCACTTCCTGTCCGTCGACATAGATACAGAGTTTTTCAATGTCGATTTCATACTTGTTGTCATCGCCTTCGAAAGTCAGGTAACCCTTATCTTCTTTGTCTACAGTTAATTTACAGGTGGTGAGGTCCGTTCCTTTCACCTTATTATAGTTTTTGGCGGTAGCCTTCAACTGGTCAGCCTTTATGCAGTAGTCGAAGGTGCGGATGCCGGGTTTAGCCATACGCTTCTGTTTCCCCTCGTTGATAGCAGCTGTAGCGGGTCCCGGCTTGTAGTAGTTATTGACTATGTTAACGGTCATGGCTTCCCCTCCATAGCATCCTTCGCCGGCATAATTATAGATCACGTTGTTACGCAGGTCCATGCGCTCATCGAGTTGGGTGCCCGGACGTGGACCGAGTCGAGGAGTGCGCGAGCCGTGGTGGGCAAGGAGGTTATGGTGGTAGGAAGCCCCGGCACCACCCCAGTTGCCGCCGTAGCCGTGTGTGCCCTTACTGTGGCCTGAGTTAACAAGGCTCTGAGTGACCATACACCACTGCACACTGATGTTTTTTGACCCGTATACCGATAAGCATTCATCGATACTCCAGCTTACGGAGCAGTGGTCGATCATTATCTTCTGTCCGTCCATTCCTCCGAGTCCGTCACCCTCGTGAGCTTTATTGTTGATTTTCAATGCCTCGTTTCCGAGACGGAAACGCATAAAGCGTATGATTACATTGGGTGCGCTGATCACGAAGGGATAATCGGCGATGCATATGCCGTCGCCGGGGGCTGTCTGTCCGGCGATAGTCACGTTGCCCTGTTTAAGTTTAAGTTCTGACTTGAGCCTGATTGTGCCGCTTACATCAAAGACTATAGTGCGTGCTCCACTCTGGCTGCATGCCCAGCGGAAAGAGCCCTCACCACTGTCTTCGAGGTTTGTCACGTGGTAGACTTTGCCACCGCGGCCTCCGGTAGTGATTGCACCGAAGCCCTCTGCTCCCGGGAAGGAGGGGAGAATGGCATCTTCAGCGAAAGTCGGGATGCTGACAGCAGCTACCATAGCCGCTGTCAGAAATATTTTCCTAATCTTCATTTCTTAAGTACTTTATCTGTTTCGGAGGATCCGTTGGCAAATACGATACGGCGGATGCTGATTCCCTGAGCCGGTCCGGCAAGACGCACACCATTGAGATCATAGTATTCCACTGCTACCACATCACCCTTGGAATTTTCGATGCTTTCAACGCCGCTCGTATGTGCACATTCCGGGTAGTATTCATCCACTGCTGAGAGGGCATCGGCGTTTCCAGCCTTCATGATGTCTTCCACAAGCTGGTTGAGATAGACTTCCACATTGGAGTACACACCGTTTGCGTCAACAGTATAGAGGTTTGCGTCTTCAGGATCGTCGGGGTTGAGGCCATTGGCCGTCTCCCATTCGTCTGCCATACCGTCCCTGTCAGTGTCAAAGCTGTCGGGGCGGACGTTGGCGGGAAGGGCCGGGAAACTTGCGGTATTTGGGTTTTCCTCACCGTCGGGATCGTTGATGAAGTCAAGGATACCTGCTGTTTTGGAGGTGGGGTATTCCTTACCGTTCTTGTCTATGTAGGGTTCGTTACCATAATAGGTTACGGTTCCCGTGCGGGCCTCTTCCATATAGCGTGCGTCAACGGCGTCGCGGT
>CAMWIF010000383.1 GCA_947174225.1 uncultured Porphyromonadaceae bacterium
ACTGCTACATTTACGATTTCAGCTAATGGAAGATCGTCAAAGGGTACTATAAAGAGTAGCGGTAATAAGTTTTCGGTTTTGCTTCCGGAGGTGAGTAGCTGGTATAATGGTAAGGATCTGTATGTGTATAATCAGCGTACATCAGAGACTACAGTGACTGTCCCGACTGCACAGGAGCTTTTGGAATCGAATCCCCTTTTGTATGTGAAGGGTGGTGCCGGTGGATATACCTATTCATTCTCTCCTGTTAAGAGAACCGGGAAGTATGTGGTTGACCTTGTTCCGAGGAGTAAGAAGACCGGTATTAAGAAGCTGACCTTTACGATTAATGCTACTAATTTCCAGACGGAGAGGATAGCAGTGAGTGTAGGAGGAGGTCTTACTACTATAGATGTCACTTCGTTTAAAACCGGTGGTGCGCTTGGAGCTTCGGAGTTTGAATATCCTCGTAGCCAATATCCGAAGGTAGAGGTGATAGACCTTCGGTAGGGTGCTACGGGAGGCGGTGTGGAGACTGCCTGTCCATACGCTTAGGAAATGAAGCAGTGGAGTCCCTTCGGTAGGGCAAATGCTGCGGGAGGCGGTTTGGAAACTGCCTGTCCATAGGCTTAGGAAATGAAGCGGTGGAGTTCTTTCGGTAGGGTAGGTGCTACGGGAGGCGGTTAGGAGGCTGCCTATCCATACGCTTAGGAAGCAGTATAGATGGGATGGAATTGAGATTAATTTACGGAGGAATTGGGATTGATTTACGGATGAATTGGGATTACGGAGGGAACGAATTGGAGGATTTGATGGTTTTTGAGGGAAAAAAGTCTTTAAATTTTGTTATAATGATATAGGTTAGTTGTCTTTAGGCAGCTATCTTTCATATAACCCCAAAAATAACAGACATAAAATGGCAGAAACTAAGACAAAAGTTCTGATTATCGGATCAGGTCCTGCCGGATATACTGCCGGCATATATGCTTCAAGAGCCAATCTTCAACCTATTATATATGAGGGTAATCAGCCCGGTGGTCAGCTTACACAGACCACAGAGATAGAGAATTTCCCCGGTTATCCGGAGGGTATACAGGGTCCGCAGATGATGGAGGAGATCCGTCAGCAGGCTATCCGCTTCGGAGCGGAGATCGTTTCGCGTACAATCGCTAAGGTGGATTTCTCTTCACGTCCTTTCCGTGCGGAGGATGAGAAGGGTGACGTGATCGTAGCTGATACGGTTATCATCAGCACCGGAGCTACAGCGAAATATCTTGGTCTTCCCGACGAGGAGAAATATCGCGGTCTCGGCGTGAGTGCGTGTGCCACTTGCGACGGCTTCTTCTACCGTAAGAAGAATGTGGCAGTGGTAGGTGGTGGCGACACTGCTTGCGAGGAGGCTCTTTATCTTTCGACTTTAGCTAAGAAAGTGTATCTGATTGTAAGACGTGGTGTGCTCCGCGCTTCAAATGTTATGCAGCGCAGGGTAAAGGAGCGTGAAAATATAGAGATACTCTATCATTGCAACACCCTCGGACTTTTCGGCGAGGATGGTGTTGAGGGGGCACATATCGTACGCAACGTCGGTACTCCCGAAGAGGAGAAGTTTGACATTGCAATCGACGGCTTCTTCCTTGCAATCGGTCATACTCCCAACACTGAGATATTCCGTGGACAGATAGATCTCGATAATGAGGGCTATATCAAGGTAGATGCTCCATCAACCCGTACAAATGTTGAGGGCGTGTTTGCTGCCGGTGACTGTGCCGATCCCGTATATCAGCAAGCAATCACAGCTGCCGGGACAGGCTGCCGTGCTGCATTGGATGTGGAACGTTTCCTTATGGAGCAATCGTAACTGTCTATAGGCAGAAAGAGAAATAAATTAACTAAAAGATGAAGATCACCGATAAGAACAGAGTGCTCGACAGCCGTTATCTACGGATGGCGCGTATATGGAGTGAGAACTCCTACTGCCGCCGACGGAAAGTGGGTGCCCTGATAGTGAAAGATAAGATGATAATCTCCGACGGCTATAACGGCACCCCATCCGGTTTTCCCAATGTATGTGAGGATGATTCGGATGTGACATTCCCTTACGTGCTTCACGCGGAGGCAAATGCCATTACAAAAGTAGCCCGTAGCAACAATTCAAGCGACGGGAGCACACTTTATGTTACGGCGAGTCCCTGTATGGAATGTGCGAAGCTGATAATCCAGTCGGGCATAAGGCGTGTGGTCTTCTCTGATTTATATAGAATAACCGACGGCCTCGACCTCCTGCACAAAGCAGGGGTCGAAGTCGTGCATATACCCTTGGACGATGAAGCTTAAAAGGAATCCCGGACTTGTGGCACTTCCGCTTTTAGTGACATTAGGTGTAGTGGGAGGTGTTTTCATCGGACGCTATATCACGCGGCGTACCCTCTCCACACAGGAGGAGAAGTTGCGTACCGTGCTTCGTCTCATTGATTCCGAATATGTAGACCGTATAGATGTTGACTCTCTGATTGAGGCTTCTCTGCCCGATCTCCTCGGTTCGCTTGACCCCCATTCAGCTTACATACCGGCAAGCGATTTGGAGGCTGTGAACGATGATCTTCAGGGATCGTTCAGCGGGGTCGGCGTGTCGTTTCAGATTCTGAATGACACTGTGAACGTGATAGAGGTGATACCGGGGGGACCGGCTGAGAAGGTAGGTATCCTACCGGGCGACCGTATCATACAGGCTGACACAGTGACCTTGGCAGGAAAGAACATAACTAACGAAGACGTGTTCAAGACCCTGAGAGGGCAGAAAGGCACTACGGTGGAGCTTGTAATCAAGCGTTCCAACTCAAGCAAACCGCTCAACTTTGACGTTGTGAGAGGTGATATACCTGTAAACTCGGTGGATTGCTCTTATATGGTCAATGACAGTATAGGTTATCTTAGAGTGACCAAATTTGCACGTAACACCTACAACGAGTTCTTCACAGCCCTGAGCGATTTGAAAGCTGACGGAGCGAAGAAGTTTGTGGTAGACCTCAGAGGCAATTCCGGTGGTTTTATGGACCAGGCTATATAT
>CAMWIF010000384.1 GCA_947174225.1 uncultured Porphyromonadaceae bacterium
CGTTTACCGGGTATTTTCCGCAGTGTCTCGCTTTATTCCACATCTCCTTTACAGGTGCGTGATCTTGTTGTGATACCTGATTTGACTGATAACTATACCGATGGTGAACTCCAGATAACTGCCTCGATACGTAACCTTACGGAGAGGGATGTGAAAGATTGCCGTATGGTTTATTCATTATATGCCAATAAACTTTACTCAGATGATAATGAGCGTATAAACGATGTTGAGGCAATCTCTTCCCCTGTCAGTATTTCATCAGGTGGCGAGGTGAATGTGGAGACTACACTTAAGATTAAGAACCCTAATAAATGGAGTGCTGAGGCTCCATGGCGGTATACTCTTGTTGGAGAACTGAAAGATAAGAAGGGTAAGGTGGTGGAAACAGTGTCTACGTATATCGGTTTCCGAAAAGTCGAGATAAAAGATACCCCTGCGGAAGAGGATGAGTTTGGCAAAGCCGGACGGTATTTTTATGTTAACGGTAAGCCTGTAAAACTCAAAGGTGTCAACCGCCATGAGAGCGATCCATCCACAGGTCATTTCATAAGCCGTGAGCGTATGGAAGAGGAGGTGATGATGATGAAGCGTGCCAATATAAATCATGTGCGCAACTCGCATTATCCCGACGCCCCGTATTGGTATTATCTTGCCGATAAATATGGGATATATCTTGAGGATGAGGCAAATCTTGAGTCGCACGAGTATTACTACGGTAAGGCTTCGTTGTCGCATGTGCCTGAATGGGAAAACGCACATATTGGGCGTGTGATGGAACTTGTTCATTCTACGGTTAATAGCCCTTCCGTTGTGATTTGGTCGCTTGGCAACGAGGCGGGACCGGGTAAGAATTTCAAGACCGCCTACAGTGCTATTAAGGAGTTTGATGTAAGCCGCCCTGTGCAATATGAGCGCAATAACGACATCGTTGATATAGGTTCTAACCAATATCCTACGGTTGAATGGACGCAGGAGGTTGCTACCGGAGAGATGGACGACATCAAGTATCCTTTCCATATAAGCGAGTATGCTCATTCTATGGGGAATGCCGTAGGTAATCTTGTTGACTTTTGGGAGGCAATAGAGAGCAGCAACTTCCTGATGGGTGGGGCAATTTGGGACTGGATAGACCAGTCGCTTTACAATTATGATGATGAGACAGGGGTGAAGTATCTTGCTTTTGGTGGTGATTTCGGTGATTATCCTACCGATGGACAATTCGTTATGAATGGTATTTTATTCGGTGATATGAAACCGAAGCCGCAGTATTATGAGGTTAAGAAGGTGTATCAGAATGTGGCGGTGACACCTGTGGATATGACGCAAGGTAAGATTAAGATTTTCAATAAGAATTATTTCGAGCCTCTTTCCGATTATTCGGTAAGTTGGGAATTGCTTGAAAATGGTATACCTGTGCAGAATGGAGCGGGACTTTCAAGTGAGATAGATTTTGGATCAAGAGAAATAGGTAGTGTGAATCTCGGACCAAGAGAAAGCGGAGATTATATTATTCCTTATGATGTGTCACTTCTCAAGCCTGAAAACGAGTACTTTGTGAATGTATCCTTTGGTTTGGATTCTGATAAACCGTGGGCTGAGTCAGGCTATGTTCAGATGGCAGAACAGTTGCCAGTCAAGAAAGGTGAACGGTATTCTCTGGCGGAAGGCAGTGGTACGGTTCCGGAATGTGCTCAGACAGACAGTCTTATTTGTGTGACTGGTGATGGGTTCAAAGTAACTCTCAATCGCTTGACAGGAGCTTTAAGTGGTTTGAGTTATGATGGAAAGGATATAATTACAGAGGGGAATGAACTTGCTTTGGATGCTTTCCGTGCATATATGAACAATGATGAGTGGGTGTATCAAGACTGGTTTGCCAACGGTCTTTATAACCTTAAGCATAAGGCAACTTCATTTGATATTTGTAACACGCCGGAGGGCAAGCAAGTTATCAGTTTCACTGTGGAATCACAGGCTCCGCAAGGTGGGAAAATGACAGGTGGTAATGGCAATTCCAAGGGCATCTATTCAATTGACGAGACGGAGAGTAAGCCTTTTGGCGCAGATGATTTCAAGTTTATTACAGAACAAAGTTGGACGGTATATCCCGACGGGTCAATTGAGCTTACTTCTGTGATTGACTCGAATAATCCTGAGCTTGTGCTTCCGCGACTTGGGTATTCTGTGGCTATACCTTCCGAGCTTGAAAATTACACTTATTATGGGCGTGGGCCTGAGGAGAATTACAACGACAGGAAGACGGGACAGTTTATCGGTCGCTACACATCTAAGGTAACGGATCAATATACCGAATATACGCGCCCTCAGAGTAATGGAAATAGGGAAGAGGTGCGTTGGTCAGCTCTCACAGATTCCGCAGGTGACGGCGTGGTGTTTATTGCACCCGATTTGATGTCTGCCACTTGCATCCCTTACTCGGAGATGGAATTGTTTGATGCCAACCATCCTTACAAGTTGAAAGATGACGGCAGTAACGTTCTACATTTTGATGTGGGAGTCACAGGTCTTGGTGGAGCGAGCTGTGGGCAGGACGGCCCCCTTGAACAAGACAGAGTGACAGCCGCACCACATCGCTTCAACCTAATCATACGTCCTCTCAAATCCTCCGCTATGCCGTTATAAAACATTGAATAAGCTAATGGGTGCGTGTCTATACTTTAGTATAGTAGAGTATATGTGGAAAATTATTATTAACTTTGTATGTTAAGTAATCTCAATCTGAAGATTACCAATTAAACTAAATATAACTCAACGGTTAAAGTTGCCGGTACTGTCTTTGACTATTAAGTTGTATTTGGGTTTGCCAAGATATAGTTTACTTGAATAATAGTACTTATGGACTCTTTCACAACTCTGAATAATGCATTTAAGAGGTATCTGGATCTACTTATAGCCAGAAGGGAAACTTATGGAGTGGAATTTAAGCATGGTAGAGGTGGCTTCCCACATAAGGAATTTTGGCCGAGCTATTCATCTTTCGCTAATACAGAGGGAGGGACAATCATT
>CAMWIF010000385.1 GCA_947174225.1 uncultured Porphyromonadaceae bacterium
AAATAAATTAGGGATTCTGAAATTATCCGTAAGAAGTTGGATAAATTTCAGAATCCCTGATTTTCAATTTGTATTGTTTAAGCCTTCTTACTTAATCCATACGTTCAGAAATATCTTTTCAGAGCTTTTCGCAGAACTCTATCTTCTCGTTGTCGGGACCAAGGATGGTGAAAAACTTCACGCCGTTCTCCCAGAACGGCAAACTCATAACCTTCTCCTCCACAATCCTATGTCCATCTTTACGTATCTCCTCGTAAAGCTCGTCAATGTTCTTCACATCAAGCGCGATATGGTCGATAGCACCGGCTCTCTTCTCTGTCTCCTTGTTACCGTATGCCTCAACTATCAGATTACCAAGCTTCAGGAAAGCCACTCGTTCATCAGCCGCTTTATTCTCAGTTAGCAACACCGGCTCAAATCCAAGTGAGGTGTAGAACTCGATTGTACGGTCAATATCGGAGACAGGTATGCCCAAATGCTGCACCCCGTCGCTATACTTCTTCAAATCTGCCATATATATCCAAATTATAAGGTTTTAATCTAATTTCCAATAAATTACCCATCCCACTAAAAATTCTCCCTAAATACTCCCACACTTTCTTTGCTAAGTCTCCCTTACTGCTGAAACCTCCTACTCAGCAGCCCTCCTTCACCATCGAAATCCCCTTAACAATTATCCGGCATTATCAATTGGTTACGGCTTACATTTTCCCACAGCAGGCTCCGTAAGCACAATCTTAACAATCGTTGTCCTCCCAAGACTTCGCTCTATCGCCTCATCGAAATGATCCATATACTTAGGCAGGAACCTTTGGCATAACAAGCGTAATGCCTCTATCTTCTCAGCGTCGTCACTCACAAACTCTGCCCGACCGACAGCAACTGCCGAATGGAAATACTCGGTGAAGTTATTCTTCTCCTCCTCAAACTTCGGAGTGCATTTGCTCACAGCCGACAGACTAACCACCGGATTATGTTTCAGGCAGTCTATCTTCTCCCCCTCATCGGCACAGTGAAAATAGAAAGTCCTCGCATCTCCCCTGACAAGCGACAAAGGCAACCCATAAGGTACCCCGTCCGGGCGTACCATACTCACCGTGACATACGGAGCCTTGTCAAACACCTCCAAAGCCCATTCCGCATCCCTCCGCCTATTGGCTTTCCTCATCTCTCTCATACAAACTCTCTTCAATTTTGATTAACCGACAACATTTAGGAAAACGATTTCTCCGAATCGTCTCCCAAAGCATCTTGACTGCTTCCCATAAAGCATCTAAATTAGAAAAGACCGTCAGATAATCCTCAGACTTTCCGACGGTCTTTTATACGCTTGTTGTCTAATAATTTATCAGTTATTCAGAATCTCAATCTGCTGACGCACCGACTCCTCGTGGATAGCCTGGAGCACAGTCTTCATAAAATCAGCACTCAAGCCCATATCAACGGCAGTGGCAACACGGCTCTTCATAAGGTCGTTGTAGCGGCTCTCCTGTACAACGGGCATAGAATGTTCCTTCTTATAATGACCTATCTGGCGAGCTATCTCCATACGCTTTGCATAGAGGTCAAGAAGCTCCGTGTCTACCTTATCAATCTGCTGGCGGAGTGCCTGAAGACTCTCTGTTGACTGCTCGGCATTTCTTACTACCAACGACCCAAGCACTATACGGAGAATATCAGGAGTGAGCTGCTGATTCTTATCGCTCCAAGCCTCATCCGGATTACAGTGGCTCTCAATCATAAGTCCGCTGAACTTCATATCCAATGCTTGCTGCGCCAACGGACCGATAAGTTCACGCTTGCCACCCATATGGCTGGGATCAACGATGATTGGAAGCTCAGGAATACGACGGTGAAGCTCGATAGGTATGTGCCACTGCGGTGGATTACGGTAGATGCTCTTACCATAGAAACTGAAACCTCTATGAATAGCTCCCAAACGACGCACCCCGGCATTATAAAGACGCTCTAAAGCACCGATCCAAAGTTCAAGGTCGGGATTGACAGGATTCTTAACCAAAACAGGTATATCTACACCTGCATCCTTTATCGCATCCGCAATCTCCTGCATCGCAAACGGGTTGGCAGATGTGCGGGCACCTATCCATAATATGTCCACACCTGCTTCAAGTGCCTCCTCTACGTGACGACGCATAGCTACCTCTGTAGCAACCAGCATACCGGTCTCTTCCTGCACTCGCTTGAGCCATTGCAAGCCCTCTTTGCCAATGCCTTCGAAACCTCCGGGTTTAGTACGCGGTTTCCAGATACCGGCTCTGAATATCTTAACGCCTCCTAACGCCAATTGACGTGCCGTTGAGAGCACCTGTTCCTCAGTCTCGGCACTGCACGGGCCTGCCATAATCAGCGGAGAGCCCGGTACGCCAACACCCTCCACTATCGGTTTTAGTCCTTCTAATGTCATATGTTATTGTAATTTTAATGTTTCAACTCATTTATTCGGCGTAACGCCTCCTCCATTCTATCTTCTGTAGCGCATAGAGAC
This sequence comes from uncultured Porphyromonadaceae bacterium, assembly GCA_947174225.1. GTDB lineage: Bacteria > Bacteroidota > Bacteroidia > Bacteroidales > Muribaculaceae > Lepagella. The sequence continues at coordinate 2,507 of CAMWIF010000385.1, forward strand.
AGGCGCACATAGCCCTCTCCATTACTTCCGAAAATGAAGCCGGGCACAATGAACACACGCGCCTGCTTCAGAATCTTGTCGGCAAATGATGCACTGTCGCTCACCCCCTCCGGGAGCTTACCCCAAAGGAAAAGACCCCTCTGAGCGGAATCGTACTTGCAACCCATAGCATCCATAATCTTCTCCGCAACTTTACGGCGAGACCAATATACCTTGTTCAATTCCTTATACCAGCTGTCGTCAAGATCCAAAGCTTTGATAGCTGCTTCCATCACCGGCTTGAACTGTCCGGAGTCGATGTTGCTCTTCATCTTCCTTACCCAACCCACAAACTCCGGATTAGAGGCTACCATACCCATACGCCAACCTGCCATATTATGGCTCTTGCTGAGGGAATTGAGTTCGATAGCTATGTCACGGGCACCCTCTACTTGAAGCAGACTCTGAGGATTGTCATTAAGTATGAAGCTATAAGGATTGTCATGCACAATGAC